>NZ_LZJX01000081.1:0-3944 GCF_001667595.1 Mycobacterium sp. E2989
GGCCGGTGTGCTGGTCTTCGTGGTGCTGAAGCTGACGCAGGGCAACCAAACCGCCGGGCGGCCGACCACCCAGCCCGCGCCCCCGGCAAGCCGCGCATCGTGGTGTCGCGCACCCGCCCGCCCGCCATCGCGCTGAGCGTCCGCGACGCCCTGGACGGCGTGCTGGTGGAAATGGGTTCGGCGGGGGCCAAGGTGGCTTCGCTCGTCCAGGGATTGTCCGATGTGTACGTGCACGCCGGCGGCCAATTCGAATGGGACTCGGCCGCCCCGGTGGCCGTGGCCCGGGCCGCGGGCCTGCACACCTCCCGCATCGACGGCTCGGCGCTGGCTTACAACCAGCCCGATCCAAAGCTGCCGGATTTGGTGGTCTGCCGTCCCGAGTTGGCCGAGGCTGTACTGGCGGTCACGCGCTGAGAGCGCTTATACCACAATCGATTTCGGGCGCAAGAGGATCTCAGTGAGCGCCGGGCCACCGCGGTGCCTGGCGGCGGGCGGTGGATTCGTCACCGGCGCAGCGGGTTTGGGCCATGCCGCGTGGGGCCACGACGTCCGGCACTACACCGAGACATGTTGCGAGAAACCGGTATTGACGAGGCCTGGGGGCGCGCCATACGGTCAGCGCAGCGCCTGCTGCCAGGACAGAATGCGTTCGGCCAGTTCGGGTCCGGCGTCTTCCTGGATGAAGTGACTGGCGTGGATGCGGGCGTGCGGCTGGCCCGCGGCGCCGGGGATGTGCTGGATCAGCGGGCGGTCCGCTTGCCCGAGGATGGGGTCGCGCGCCCCGAAGATGGCAAGCATGGGCTTTTCCCATTGCCCCAGGGCCTTCCAGGCCGCCCGGTTGGCCGGCACCGCCGGATCGTCCGGTGAGGTCGGCACCAGTTGCGGGAAGGCGCGGGCGCCGGCCTGGTACGTCTTGTCGGGAAACGGCGCGTCATAGCCGGCCCGCACCCGGGCGGAAACCCGGCGGACGGTGCCCACGGAGACGATGCGGCCGGCGGGCAGCACGGGGGAGTAGCGCGCGAACGCCCGCCACGCGTAGAAGGCGGGCGGGGTGGCCCGCTCCGCGGTGGGCAGGAATCCATTCGCCACCACGAGTCGCGCGACGCGGTCACCCTGCTCGGCGGCGATGCGCAGCCCGATCAGCGATCCCCAGTCCTGCACGAACAGGGTCACGTCCTTGAGGTTGAGCCGCTCGAACCATGAGGTCACCCATTCGACGTGGCGCTGGTAGGTGTAATCCTCGACCCGGCTGGGCTTGTCCGAGCGGCCGAAGCCGATCAGGTCGGGTGCGAGCACGCGGTTCCCGCCGTCCGTCAACGGCGGGATCATCGTCCGGTAGAGGTAGCTCCAGGTGGGCTCGCCGTGCAGCAGCACGATCGGTGGTCCGTCGGAAGGGCCCTCGTCGAGGAAGTGCATGCGTAGCGGTTGGGTGTCACTTGCCGCCACGTCAACGTAGTTCGCTACGAACGGATAGCCCTCCAAATTTTCGAATCGGGAGTCCGGGGTTCGTAGCACATGCATATTCAGCTCCTCCGGTGGGCGGGCGCCTTCAGTTAGCCTCTCTCGACAACGCGAGTTCGTCTAGTGGGGAATTTCATTGAGCTAGACGTCTGGTGGACATTAAACTCGCTTGTTCATGGCGATTCGGCGTGCCGTCCTGATCATTGCCGACATCAGCGGCTACACCCACTACATGCAGTGGAACCGTACCCACTTGGCCCACGCGCAATTGACGGTGGCGGGCTTACTGGAGTCGGTGATCGACGCCGGTAGGGGTCTCAAGCTCGCGAAGCTGGAGGGTGACGCCGCGTTCTTCTGGGCGCCCGACGGCGACCCCAAAGTGCTGGTGTGCGACCGGCTGTCCCGGATGCGGGAGGCTTTCATCGCGCGCCGTGAACGCTTCAAGAAGGACCTGGCCTGCGAGTGCGCGAGTTGCGCGCAATTGGACAGCCTTTCGGTGAAGTTCGTCGTCCATCAGGGTGAGGTGGCCGAGCAGCGGGTTAAGCGACACGTGGAGCTCGCGGGCTTCGACGTCATCCTGGTGCACCGAATGCTGAAAAACACGGTGCCAGTGGTCGAATACGTGCTGATGACCGAGCCGGTCGCGGCGTGCCTCGACGAGTCGGTGCGCTCGCAGTGCAAGCCGCTGATCCACATCTTCGACGACATCGGCGAGACGCCGACGCACTATCTCGATCTCGCGACCTCGGAGGTCTCGGTAGTTCAACCCGAGTCCGGCTTCCTTCGCCGCCTCGGGTCGACGTTCAAGCTGGAATTGAGCTCGCTGCCGTTCGTCCTCGGCTTCAAGGAGCCCGCGGCGGGTTTCCGCAACCTGGGCCGCGGCGCGGAGGAGATCCCGGCCTAGCCCGCGTCGCGGGTAGTGGCCAGCGCGCGGCCCATCCGGGACACGGCCTCGGTGAGGATGGCCCGCGAGGTCGCGAAGTTCAGCCGGACGTGACCCGCGCCCCCGGTGCCGAAGACGTGGCCGGAGCTGAGCGCCACCCGGGCGTGGTCGAGAAACCACCGGGCGGGTCCGGACAGGTCGGCGACCACCGCCAGGCCCGCGGCGGCCTCCTCGGCGAATCCGAGCTCGCGGCAATCCAGCCAAGCCAGGTAAGTCCCTTGCGGCCATTGGTATTTCACGCCAGGTAGGTGCTCGGCGATCAGCTCACCGAGGAGCGTCCGGTTCTGATCCAGGCCGCGCAGCAATGCGTCGAGCCAATCGCCACCGGTTCGGAACGCCTCGGCGTGGGCGATGATGCCGAAGTGGCTCGGCCCATGGCTGACCTCTTCGGGCATCCGGTTCAGGTCCGCGACCGCCTCGGGGCCGGCGATGGCCAGCGCCGCCTTCAGCCCCGACAGGCTCCAGGCCTTGGAGGCGGACGTCAGGGCGAACGCGTTCTCCGCGCCGGGCACGGTCAGGTATGGCGTGAAACGCGCCCCGTCCAAGACGACGGGCCCGTGAATTTCGTCCGACACCACCCGGACGCCGAACCGGCGGGCGAGCTCGGCGACGGCGCCGAGCTCGTCGGCCGTGTGCACGGTTCCGGTGGGGTTGTGGGGGTTGCACAACAGGTACGCGACGTTCCCTCCCCGTGCGCCGGCGCCAGCGAAGGCTTCTGCCAAGGCGTCCAAATCAATTCGGCCTTCGGCGCCCAGCGGTGCTTCGACGATCTGACGGCCGTCGTGCGCGACGAACGCGTAGAACGGGGCGTACACCGGCGGGTTGACGACGACGGCGTCACCCCGATCGGTGACCAGACGCAGCAACTCGACGGCGCCGAGCATGACGTCCGGCACGATCGCGGTGTGGCCCACCGGTAGGTCATGCCATTGCCAGCGCTCGGACGCGAATTGACCGACCGCCTCGGCCAACGCGGTGCCACACGGATACCCGGTGTCGCCGTTGTCGATGGCGGTCCGCAGCGCCTCGGCCACCGTCGGGGCCAGCAACACGTCCATCTCCGCGACCCACATCGGCAGGACGTCGGGCGGATGCGCGCGCCATTTCATGCTGGTGCGTTGCCGCAGTTGCTGCAGCGTGAGCTCCTCGAGGGGGTTAGACGTCACCCCTGCAGACTAAGTGGCGAACGCGTGCTTCGGGATGGTCAACGGCAGGTCCACCGAACTGAGCAATCCCGGTTCTGCCGCAACGACATACGGCACGGCGTTGACGACGCGCATCGCGGTGGCCACCATCGCGCCGGCACCGGAGGTCATGCCCCCCACCCCGGCTTTGTGCGGATCCTTGAGCGTCGCCGCCAGCGTGCAGTCGATGTCGGGGTCACCGCTGATCATGACGCGGTAGGACAGGTCGCCGATCCCGGTCGGCCAATCCGGCGCGACGTCGTGGGCGAGCCGGGTGACGTGCTCGATGACGATGGCTTCCCGGCCGTCGACCACACCGATCGCCCGCATGCGCAGCGCACCGCAGGTGCCCGCCT
>NZ_LZJX01000082.1:0-54904 GCF_001667595.1 Mycobacterium sp. E2989
ACCCGGCCGATCCGGCCGAATCCGGGGGCGGGCACCCCCCGGCTCCCCGGCGTGATCTCGTAGCCGCAGACCCGGGCCTCCAGCCGGGTGGACGCCCCCTGCCAGTCGCCGTCGGTGACCAACACCGTGCACCCCTTGCTGCGGGCCCGCGCCACCACCGCCCGCGCCCGGGTCTGCGGCACCCGGCGGCCGCCCAGGCCGAGGACCACCAGGTCCATACCGTCGACGAGCACCGCGGCCACCTCCACCGGATCGGTTCCGGGATCCGGTATCACCGCCAGCCGGCTCAGATCCGCCCCCATCTCCGCGGCGGCCAGCAATCCGATATCCGGCTGGCCGACGATTGCCACGTTGCCGCCCGCCGCCGTCACCGCGGCCACCACACCCAACAGCAGCGAGCGGGCGCCGGAGAGCACCGCCACCGTTCCGCGTGGCAGGGGCACGGGCAGCGACTCCGCCAGCCACGTCGGCAGGGCCAGTTGGGCTTCCGATTCCGGCAGCAGATCGTCGGCGCGGGCGGGGGCGGGCCCCGGCGCCTTGCCGGTGATCACGGCCATCCGCCGGCGAAGCGATTCGAGCTGCTCAGCGCGGGTTTCCCGGCCGGGATCGGTGGCGAAAGCCGCAGTCATGACGAGCCTCCTCCACCGCTGTTTTCGAAAGTATGTTCGACTGATTGAGAGTTAACACCCACCCTCCGACAACCGTCAAGAAACGTGAGAGGCTGCTTTATGCGGTCGATACTGGTGGGGCTGATGGTGCCTTTTTGCATCACTTTTCTCGCGCCGGCCCACGCCGCGCCCTGCCAACCTGCGGAGCTGTTCGCCGCCGACAACGCCGATCCCCTGTTCGAACCGCAGGCCGACATGACGATCGAGCTACACGGCGCGGCGGTGACGGGGTCGACCCCGCTCGACGGGGTGTACTGGTCGAGCGCGCTGCAGCGAACCACCCACGAGCGCTCGCGGGAATTTCATCTGTGCGGGGTCGACGGCTCGTCGCACACCGCCGCCGAGGCGCTGCGCCGCCAGTTCGACCAGGACGCGGTGCTGACCTTCGACTACCTGCCGCAGAACGCGCCGCGACAGAACGCGATCCTCATCGCCGTGCCGGGCGTCGACGTCGTGCGCCTCGGCGACGCGCTGGCGGCCGACCCGGTCGCCCGCGACCGCATCCGCGGCGGATCCGTCACCACGACCGACCACACCCTGATCCTGGTCGCCGAAGACGGCGACCGCGACATCGCCCGCGGGCTCGTCACCGCGGCCGGCGGAAACTGGGATGCGGCCATGATCACCTATGGCAGGCGTGAATTCGTCGAGTAGCCGCACACTCGCGGACTGGCTACTCCCACTCGATGGTGCCCGGCGGCTTGCTGGTGATGTCCAGCACCACGCGGTTGACCTCGGCCACCTCGTTGGTGATGCGCGTGGAGATGCGCTCCAGCACCTCGTAGGGCACCCGGGTCCAATCGGCCGTCATGGCGTCCTCGCTGGACACCGGCCGCAGCACGATCGGGTGCCCGTAGGTGCGGTTGTCGCCCTGCACTCCGACCGATCGCACGTCGCCCAGCAGCACCACCGGGCATTGCCAGATCAGGTTGTCGAGGCCGGCGGCGGTCAGCTCCTCGCGCGCGATCTCATCGGCCCGCCGCAACGTGTCCAGCCGCTGCGCGGTGACCTCACCGACGATCCGGATGCCCAGCCCGGGCCCCGGAAACGGTTGGCGCGCAACGATTTCCTCCGGCAGGCCGAGCTCACGCCCGACGGCGCGCACCTCGTCCTTGAACAGCAGCCGCAGCGGCTCGACGAGCTTGAACTTCAGGTCGTCGGGCAGGCCGCCGACGTTGTGGTGGCTCTTGATGTTGGCGGTGCCGCTGCCCCCACCGGATTCCACCACGTCCGGATACAGCGTGCCCTGCACCAGGAATTCGACGTCGGAGCCGCTCTCCCCCACGATGTCTCGCACCGCGCCCTCGAACGCCCGGATGAACTGGCGGCCGATGATCTTGCGCTTGCCCTCGGGGTTGGTCACCCCCGACAACGCCTGCAGGAAGGTATCCGCGGCGTCGACCGTGACCAGGTTGGCGCCGGTCGCGGCCACGAAGTCGCGCTGCACCTGATCCCGCTCGCCGGCACGCAGCAGTCCATGGTCGACGAAGACACAGGTCAACCTGTCGCCGATGGCGCGCTGCACCAGCGCGGCGGCCACCGCCGAGTCCACGCCACCGGAGAGCCCGCAGATCGCATGGCCGTCACCGATCTGTTCGCGCACCTGCTCCACCAGCGCGGTGGCGATGTTGGCCGGCGTCCACTCCGCGCCCAGCCCGGCGAAGTCGTGCAGGAAGCGGCTGAGCACCTGCTGCCCGTGCGGGGTGTGCATGACTTCGGGGTGATACTGCACACCGGCCAGTCGGCGGGCCCGGTTCTCGAAGGCGGCCACCGCCGCGCCCGCGCTGCTGGCCACCACGTCGAACCCGTCCGGCGCGGCCGTGACCGCGTCGCCGTGGCTCATCCACACCGGCTGCACGCTCGGCAGCCCCGAATGCAGTTCGCCCCCAGCGACTTTCAACTCGGTGCGGCCGTACTCACTGGTGCCGGTGTGGGCGACGGTCCCGCCGAGGGCCTGCGCCATGGCCTGGAATCCATAGCAGATGCCGAACACGGGCACGCCGAGGTCGAACACCGCCGGGTCGAGTTGCGGAGCGCCGGGCTCGTAGACGCTGGACGGCCCCCCGGAGAGCACCAGCGCCGACGGCTCCCGGGCCTTGATCTCGTCGATCGACGCGGTGTGCGGAATGACCTCGGAGAAGACCCGCGCCTCGCGGACGCGCCGGGCAATCAACTGCGCGTACTGCGCGCCGAAGTCGACGACCAGCACGGGCCGCGGCGGTGCCGCGGGCCCATCGACTTCAGCGGGTTCGGTCACGGCAGTGAGTCTAATAGTGGGCGCCAAACCCGCTGGCGGGCGCATCAGGGGGCTAAAGGTTCGATCCAGCTCCTGGTGTGGCTCAGCCGGGTACCTGCGGTTCCGTTGGTCTCGGGCATCAACTGGAATTCGACCGACATGGTCGGCAGGTGCGGGGCGTACTGCTCCCAGCACAACCGCCAGGGCGGTTCCAACGAGGTCACGCGGCACAGCGCGACGTCGTTGCGGCCGCCACCGTGACGAATCAGCCGAAACGACGTACCCACCTGGAGTCGTTCAACCTCAGCGGCGTGATCGACGGCGTCCCACGTGTCGTACCACTCCGCAATGCTCCTCACCGCGGTGATCAGGCCCCACACCTCGTCGGGCGGTGCGGCGAGGTAAATCGAGTCGGACAGCCTTTGGGTTTTGGGGCGATGGAAGATCATGTTCGCGGGCTTTCGGTGGGCGTCAGAATCGGAACGACTTCGGGCACTCGGGATCTCCGCGCCCGAGGCCGGACGCCTACCCGTCGCGGCCACCAGAACCAGCGTCCGAGCAGGGCGGCGATCGACGGCGTCATCAGTGACCGCACGACGAGCGTGTCGAACAGCAACCCGATGCCGACGGTGGTGCCAAACTGGCCGATGATTTGGAGATCGCTGAACACGAAGGACGACATGGTGAACGCGAACACCAGGCCGGCAGAGGTGACCACGGCCCCCGTTCCGCCCATGGCGCGGATGATGCCGGTTTTGATGCCGGCGCCCATTTCCTCTTTGAACCGCGAGACCAGGAGCAGGTTGTAGTCCGATCCCACGGCCAGCAAGATGATGACCGCCATCGCTATGACCAACCAGTGCAACGGAATACCGAGGATGTCTTGCCAGATGAGGACGGATAATCCAAACGATGCGCCCAGCGAGAGCACCACAGTCCCGATGATGACCAATGCGGCGATCACGCTTCCGGTGATGACCAGCATGATGATCAAGATCAGGCACGCGGCGGAGATCGCCGCGATCAGCACGTCGTATTTGGCCGCGTCGCTCATGTCCTTGTACGTCGCCGCCGTCCCGCCCAGGTATATTCTGGCGTCTTCCAACGGGGTCCCCTTCAGGGCGTGGCGCGCAGCCTTCTTGATCGCGTCGACGTGCGAGATGCCTTGTGGCGTCGCGGGATCCCCGTCGTGGGTGACGATGAGCCGGGCGGCCTTCCCGTCGGGCGAGAGGAACATCGCCAGGCCGCGTTTGAAGTCGGGGTTATCGAACACCTCGGGCGGCAGGTAGAAGGAGTCGTCGTTCTTGGCGCTGTCGAACGCCTGTCCCATCGCGGAGGCGTTCTGCTGCGCGGCGTCCATCTGATCCAGCAGGCCCGCGAAGGTGCTGTACATCGTCAACGTCATCGTGCGCAAGGTCGTCGTGGCGTCGATGATTGGCGGCAGGAGCGAGATTAGTTGCGGCATCAGGGCATCCAGCCGATCGGTATCGTTGACCAGGCCGCCAAGATCATCGGTGAGCTTGTCGACGCCGTCGAGCGCGTCGAAGGCCGATCGCAGCGCCCAGCAGACTCCGATGTCGAAGCAGTGCCGTTCCCAGTGCAAGTAGCCGCGCAGCGGCCGGAAGAAATCGTCGAAATCGGCGATGCGGTCGCGCACTTCGGTGGTGTCGGTAACGATCTGCTTGGTCTGGCCCGCTACGTCGTGTGTGGTTCCGGCGAGCTCGCGCATCAGCGTGAGCATGCGTTGCATGGTGTCGATGACACCGGTCATCTGATCCGCAATGGCCCGCATGTCCGCTATTCGGTCGTGCAGGTATTTCATGTTCTCGGTCAAGGTGGTGGCTTGCATGCTGATCTGGAAGGGAATGGAGGTGTGCGCGATCGGGGTGCCCAGCGGCCTGGTGATGGACTGGACCCGCGCGACACCATCGGCCCCGAAGACGCTTTTGGCCACCCGGTCCAGGACGAGCATGTCGGCGGGATTGCGCATATCGTGGTCGGTCTCGACGAGCAACAGGTCGGGATTGAGCCGCGCGGGCGAAAAATGCCGGTCGGCCGCGGCGTACCCGACATTGGATGGCGTGGTCCGGGGTAGGTAGTTGCGATCGTTGTAACTCGTCGTGAACGACGGCAGGGCCAACAGCCCGACCAACGCGGTCGCAAGGCTCGCCGCGAGTATCGGTCCCGGCCAGCGGACCACCGCGGTTCCCAGCCGTCGCCACCCCCGCGTCTTCATCTTGCGTTTGGGATCGAAAAGTCCGAAGCGACTGCCCAACGCGACGATCGCCGGACCCAACGTCAGGGCGCTCGCCACGATCGTGAGCATCCCGATCGCGCACGGCGCACCCAGCGTTTGGAAATAAGGCAACCGGGTGAAACTGAGGCAAAACATCGCGCCGGCGATGGTCAGCCCCGAGCCCAGGACCACGTGGGCGCTGCCGCGAAACATGGTGTAGTACGCGGCTTCTGCGTCCTGACCCGCCTGCCGGGCCTCCTGATATCGGCCAACGATGAAGATCGCGTAATCCGTGCCCGCGGCGATCGCGAGTATCGGGAGGATCTGCACCGCAAATGTCGATAGCCCCAGTAGGCCGTGACCGCCCAGGAAGGCGATCACGCCTTGCATTGCCGGCAGTTCGATGAAGACCATCAGAAGCGTCAGCACAACGGTGACCACAGAGCGATACACGATCAGCAACATCGCGACGATGACCGCGACCGTCACGCCCATCACCTTGCGGGCGCTCTTGTTACCGAATTCGAGCTGATCCGTGGTCACCGCTGCGGGGCCGGCGATGTAAGCCCTGACGCCGTCGGGCGCCTGGACGTTCGACACGATGCGCCGCACGGCGTCGACCGACTCGTTGGCCAGCGTCTCGCCTTGGCGGCCCACGAGGAAGACCTGAACGTAGGCGGCCCTGCCGTCGGCGCTCTGCGAGCCGGCCGCGGTGAGCGGATCGCCCCAGAAGTTCTGGATGTGCTCGACGTGCCGGTGGTCCTGCGCGAGCTTGCGGATCAGCTCGTCATAGAACCGATGCGCAGCATCACCCAGCGGGGCTTGGCCCTCGAGGACGACCATGACCGCGCTGTCGGAGTCGAATTCCTTGAACACCTCACCGACGCGCTTCATGGCCCGTATCGCCGGGGCATCGTCGGGGCTCATCGACACCGCGTGCGCCTCGCCGACCGCTTCCAGTTGCGGCACAGCGATATTGGTGACCGCGGCCAGCCCCAGCCAGAAAAGCAGGATGGGTACCGAAAGCCGGCGAACCGTGCGAGCGATCACGCGGACTTCACCAGGCAGAAAGTTTGGGGATGAATTCCCGCCACGGTTCGTTCGGCCCGAATGTCGCCGTTAACGGTGATCCGGCAACCGATGTTGTCGTCGTCGCCCTGCGCCACCACGTTGACGCTCACCGCGGGAGCGGTTGTGGCCACGCTGTAGGTCCACGGCAACCGGGTGCCGTCGACTCGTTGCGGCACGGCGTCGACGTCGAGGTAGTTGACGTCGGCCACGCTGCCAGCGGGGCCGAAGACCTCCAGCGTCACATGCTTGGGGTTGAAGGGTTTGATGTCATCGGCGCGGGCGCCGACGGCCGACGCGGTGGCCCGGGCACCGAAGGCACCGTGCAGCCGGTAGACGGCGAAACCCGCGACGACGACCAGGGCCAACACGACGAGCGGGATCCACGCACGTTTGACGATGGCCATCCTCCACCCCGCTCTTCCGACATAAGTTAGTTGCCCAACACATTAGGTCAACCGCCCCTCCAGCACAATAGCCGGATCGAACTGCGTATTTGCACCTCTCAAGCCAATCGCTTGCTTGATTGAGGTCGGCGATAGTAAGTTGTGTAACTAACGTGCTCATCCACGACGGCGCCGCGAACGGGCCACCAGAGAGGTCAAAACACCATGAGTATCAACACACATCGGTTCGGCCCCTGGGCGGTCGTGACTGGGGCGTCGTCAGGGATCGGGCGCGAATTCGCTCGCCAGCTCGCCACCGCGGGCATCAACGTGGTCCTCGTCTCGCGGCGCCTGACCGCGCTGGAGGAGCTTGGTGGCGCGCTGGCCCGGGAAAGCGGCGTCGACTTTCGCGCCGTCGGCGTCGACCTGTCCGACCCGGCGATGCTGACCCCAATCGCCAACGCCACCAACGACATCGACGTCGGCCTGCTGGTGTCGAACGCCGGCGCCGCCCTGCCCGGGCCGTTCCTAGACTCCGATCTTCAGGCGCAGCGGGCCATCCTGCGGCTCAACACCGCCGCGCACTTGGGCCTCACGCACCACTTCGGTGCACGGCTGGCGCGGCGCGGCCGTGGCGGCATCGTGCTGGTCTCCGCCCTGGGCGCGATACACGGCGTGCCGTACCTGGCGCACACCGCGGCGACCAAGGCGTACGTGGCCAGCCTCGGTGCCGGCCTGCACGGCGAGCTGGCCAAGCACGGGGTGCACGTCACGGTGCTGCACCCCGGGCCCACCCGCACGCCGGCGATCGCCCAACTCGGCCTCGACCCAGACAAACTGCCGATGCCGCCCATGGCCCCGGACGTTTGCGCCCGTGACGCACTGCGCGCGCTAGAGCGAAACCGGGCCCGTTGCATACCGGGCCGGCTCAACCGGGTGACCACCGCGCTAGTGCCCGCGACCGTCACCCGCTCGATGATGTCGCGCATGTTGGCGCGGCCCGCCGAGCTCAAAACGGCCGCCAATTAACATGGACAGGCCCATTTGTCTCGTCACCGGGGCCACCGATGGCATCGGCAAAGTCACCGCGACCGCGCTCGCCCGCGAGGGTTATGCCGTCGTGCTGGCCGCGCGCAGCGCGGCCAAGGCGGCGACCGTGACATCCGAAATCGTCGCGTCGACCGGCAACCGCGACGTCGACTACCTCACCGCGGATCTCGGGTCGCTTTCCCAACTGCGCGCGCTGGCCACGGCGTTCGCGGCGCGCTACCCGCGGCTGGACGTTCTGGTCAACAACGCCGGCGTCGTCATGCCGCAACGCGTGCTGACCGAGGACGGCTACGAGACGATGTTTCAGGTCAACTACCTCGCGCAGTTCTATCTCACCCAGTTGCTGCTCGACGCACTGGAGACGAGCCGGCAGGGCAGGGTCGTCAACCTGAGCTCGAGCGTGTACCGCGCCGGCAAGTTCGACCCGGACAACCTGCAAGGCGAGCGCCGGTTCTCCACCATCGGCGCGTACGCCTCGTCGAAGCTGTGCGTGCTGCTTTTCACCATCGAGCTGGCGCAGCGACTGGCGCCGACGCGCGTCACCGCGAACGCCGTGCACCCCGGGATCGTCAGGACGCCGATGATGCGTGAAGCGGAAGGGGTACTGCGCGCTATCTCTTTTGCGGCGCTGCCGTTTTCGCGGTCAGCGGACCGGGGTGCGGCCACGTCGGTGTTTCTCGCCGGCTCCCCCGCCGCGTCGCGGGTCTCCGGTCAGTACTTCACGAATGCCCCGCCGAAGAAGGTCAGGACCGCGTACAACACCCCGGAGTACCGCGACCACCTGTGGAACCTGAGCATGGACGCATGCCGTCTATAGTCCGTGAGTGATATGGCTGACTCAACCGGCAAGCGGGAGCGATTGATCGCCGCCGCGTGCGACCTGTTCTATCGCCAGGGCATAGCGGGCACCACACTGGCGCACATCGCCGAGGCCGCGCAGGTGCCCCTGGGCAACGTGTACTACTACTTCAAGACCAAAGACGACATCGTTGCCGCCGTAGCCGAGGCGCGCACCGAGGAGGTCCGATCCGCAACCGCCGCCCTGCAGCGCCGGCACGGCAGCCCCAAGGCGCGGCTCAAGGCACTCGTGGCGATGCTGGCGGAGTCGCGCCACACGATCGCCGACCACGGATGCCCGCTCGGAACACTGTGCACCGAACTCGCGAACCAGCCAGGCCGATCGCCCGACCTGACCGCTCCCATCATGCAGACGCTGCTGGACTGGGCCGAGCAGCAGTTCCACGCCATGGGCCGCCGCGACGCCCGCGAGCTGGCCCTCGAACTCGTCATCGCTTACGAGGGCAGCGCCGTTCTGACCAACGCCCTGGGGCAGCCCGAAGTGATGGCCCAACAAGCCCGCCGCCTCGAGAAGTGGATAACTGCACTGCAGGTGTGACGCGGCGCCATCACATCAGGTGTGTCGGTTGCGCGATGCCGAAGCGGGTGCCGGCGTAGCGCTTCAACGCCGCCGGACTGAAGTACACGTGCTGGCCGACCGTGTGCAGGTCCCGGAAGCATCGTTGCAGCGGGTGGTTCGCGTGCACCGCGTCGGCGCCGGTCAGGTGAAACGCCGCATCCACCGCGTGACGCGCCGCGCGCATCGCCTGTTGGGCGGCGAGCTGGAAGCCGGCGCGCTGCCCAAGCGTCGGCGGGTCGCCGGCGCACGCGCTTTCCCACAGGGCGGCGGCCTCGTCCAGAACGAAGGCCCGCGCCGCCCTCAAACCGGCTTCGGCACCGGCGAATTCGACCTGTGCGGCGGAATCCTGGGCGAGCGGCTCGAACGTGCCGGCACGCGTCTTCGTCGCCGCCAGCTCGGTGAATTCGTCCAGCGCGCGACGCGCGATCCCGAGCGGGACGCCCACGATCGCGACCCCGACGAGCGTGAAGAACGCCAGCCTCCACAACGGGCCGTCCTGGCGGGCCGGAGAGAAGAACGGGCTGATGGTGTGTTCCTCGTCGACCCGCAGGCCCCGGCCGACCAGGTCGTTGCTGCCGGTGGCGCGCAGCCCCAAAACGTCCCAGTTGTCGACGATTTCGGCTTCGGCGCGGGGGAAGAACGCCAGGCGCCAGTCGGGGCCCTGGTCGGGGATCATTCGCGGTGTGTCGCCGTCGAAGACGAACATCCCGGCCAAAACCCATTCGGCATGGCGACAGCCGCTGGCGAACGGCCACCGGCCGTCGACGGCGAAGCGCCCACGCCCGTCCGGGACGGCGCGCCCGGTGGGGGCGAACACCGTGGCCGCCAGGAAATCGGCGTCCGGCCCAAACAGCGCCGTGGCGGCGGCGGGTTCGAGCCAGGCGGTGAATGCCGGGCCGCCGGCGCCGATGGCCGCGATCCAGCCCGTCGATCCGTCGGCGCACGCCAGCTCCTCGATCATGTGGATGAATTCGGTTGGCGCCATTTCGAATCCGCCGAGCGAGCGCGGCTGTAGCGCCCGGAAGACACCGGCCGCACGCAGCCGCCCGACCAGATCGGGTGGCGTCGTCCCGAGCGCCTCCGCCTCGCCGGCGCGCCGGGTGATCTCGGGCGCCAGGGCACGCGCGACGTCCATGGGGTGGGCGCCTCCGGACAGGCCGACGGCGGGGCACGTTGCGGTGGTCATGTCATGCTCCTAATTCTGATACAGTAATCTGTAATAGATACAGGAGCATGTAACTAATTATGGGATCTGTCAAGGGCACGCCACCACGCCGCTACGACTCGACCCGCCGCCGCGAACAGGCGCAGCGCAACCGGGACGCGGTGCTTGCCGCCGCCCGGCGGCGATTTTTGGCCCAGGGCTACGCGACCACCACGATCGCCGAGATCGCGCGGGACGCCGCCGTGTCGGTCGAAACGGTGTACAAGGCCTTTGCGACCAAGGCGGGCGTGCTCAAGGCGCTGTTCGACGTCTCGGTGGCCGGCGACGACGAGCCGATCCCGATGGCCCAGCGCGACGTGATCCGCAACGTCATCGAGGCGACCGAGGCGGACCGCAAGCTACAGATCTACGCCGACCACCTGGCCGCCACCATGCCGCGCAGCGCTCCGGTGCAGCTGCTCGCGCGCGACGGCGCCGCGTCGTCACCCGACGCGCGCGAGGTGTGGCAGCAGATTCGGCAGGAAACTCTCAACGCCATGACGATGTTCGCGGCCGATCTGGCCCGCACGGGACGGCTGCGCGTCGGCTCGAAGCAAGCGCGCGACATCCTCTGGACGTATCACGCGCCGGAGCTCTACGAGCTCCTCGTGCTCGAACGGGGTTGGTCGGCCAAGCGATACGGCACGTTCATCGCCGACGCGCTCATCGGCGCGCTGCTCGAACCCGCGGATTGAGCGCTACAGCCCGAACGCCTGACGCACGCCGTCGACGGCCGCCGCATCGCCCGTCACCGCGATGCGCCGCGCCGCCGCCTTGCGCTTGGCCTCGCTCGCGCCGAGGCGGGCGGTCACCAGATCGGCCGCGGCGGCGGTGATCGTCGCCGACGGCTCACCACGCGCACCGGCCAGCCGCCCCTGCGTCACCGCGAAGTCGAAGCGCCGGCCGTCGATCTCGGCCCGGCACGTCGCCTCCAGCCCCGCGGCCTTGGCCGAGTCGAAGCCGAGCAGAATCCCGGCCAGAAACCCGTTGAGCGGAGAGACCGACTCGCCCTCGACCGGGTCCAGCCGGTCCAGGCCGAACCACGCGACGCTACGCAGCACGGGCAGCACCCGCTGCCAGCCCACGTCGCTGAGCGTGTACACGGTCCGCCCGATCGGGGCGGGCAGATCGGCGCGGTCGACGAGCCCCGCGTCCTGCAGTTCCTTGAGCCGCTCGGCCAGCAGATTCGTTGCGATGCCCGGCAATTCGGCGCGCAGGTCACTGTAGCGGCGGGGGCCGCCGACCAGCTCGCGCAAGATCAGCAGCGTCCACCGCTCGCCCAGGACGTCGAGCCCGAGCGCGATCGGGCAGTTCTGGTTGTAGGTCCGGCGGGTCGCCACCACCCCACCCTAGCACTTCAGACGCCTTTTTCAACTATTTGCTTGATTTTCTTGTCTACCAGCTTTAGGGTCTCGTCTATGCCCATCGCAAGCCGCGTCCGCAACCATCCGATAGCCGCGCTCGCCGTCATCTGCCTTGGTGTCTTCGTCATCAGCGTCGACGCCACCATCGTCAACGTCGCGCTGCCGACCCTGTCGCGCGAGCTCGGCGCCAACACCGCGCAGCTGCAATGGATCGTCGACGCCTACACCCTGGTGATGGCCGGCCTGCTGCTGTCGGCGGGCAGCCTGGCCGACCGATTCGGCAGGCTCGGCTGGCTGAACTCCGGGCTCGCGCTGTTCGCGGTCACCTCTGCCGTTGCGGCGCATACCGATTCGGCCAGCCAGCTGATCGCGGCGCGCGCCGCGATGGGGGTGGGCGCGGCGGTGATTTTTCCGACCACGCTCGGGTTGATCACCAACATCTTCACCGACCCGGTGGCGCGGGCCAAGGCGATCGGGCTGTGGGCGGCGATGGTCGGCGTCGGGGTGGCCGTCGGGCCGATCAGCGGCGGCTGGCTGCTCGAGCACTTCTGGTGGGGCTCGATCTTCATGGTGAACATCCCGATCGCCGTGCTGGCGATCGTCGGGGGCGTCCTGTTCGTGCCGACCTCGCGCGATCCCGCGGCGCCGCGCGTGGACGTCGGCGGCCTGATCCTGTCCGCGGCCGGCATCACGGCGCTGGTCTACACGGTCATCGAGGCGCCCACCTGGGGATGGACCAACGGCCGGACCGCGGGCGGGTTCGCCCTGGCCACAGCGATCCTCGTGGTGTTTGCGCTCTGGGAGCGGCGGACCCCCCAGCCCATGCTGGACATCTCGGTCTTCGCCAACCGGCGGTTCTCCGGCGGCAGCCTGGCGGTGACGGCCGGCTTCCTGACTCTGTTCGGCTTCATCTTCGTCATCACCCAGTACTTCCAATTCATCAAGGACTACACCGCTTTTCAGAGCGGGGTGCGGCTGCTGCCGGTCGCCGCATCCATCGCGCTGGCCAGCATCGCGAGCCCACGGCTGGTCGAGCGGGTCGGCACCACCGCCGTCGTCGCCGCCGGGCTGACCGTGTTCGCCGCCGGGCTGGCGTGGGCCTCCACGGCCGACGCAGCCACGCCGTACACCCAGATCGCCACCCAGATGCTGCTCCTCGGCGGTGGCCTCGGCCTGACGGTCTCGCCGGCCACCGAGGCCATCATGGGGTCGCTGTCCGCCGACAAGGCCGGGGTCGGCTCGGCCGTCAACGACACCACGCGCGAGCTCGGGGGCACGCTCGGTGTCGCGATCGCCGGCAGCATCTTCGCCTCGGTCTACTCGGGACACCTCGCCGCGTCGGCGTTGACCGGGCTACCCGCCGAGGCCATGCGGCAGTCGATGGCGCTGGCGCACAGCGTGATCGCGCAGCTGCCCGCGCAACGGGCGGTCGGCGTCCGCGCCGCGGTCGATCGCGCGTTCCTGGACGGCTTGCAGGTGAGCTCGCTGGTGTGTGCGGGCATCGCGCTGGGCGCGGCCATCGTCGTCGGCTGGTTATTGCCGGCACGCCAAGAAAGGGAGATTCGATGAGTAATCGGGTATTGGTAACCGGTGCCACGGGCAAGGTCGGCGGTGCCGTCGCCACCCAGCTGCTCGAAAGGGGCGTCCCAACGAGGGCGATGGTGCATCGCGACGACGCCCGCAGCGCTCAGCTGCGCCAGCTGGGCGCCGAGGTCGTGGTCGCGGATATGTTTGACATCAACCAGGTTTCGTCCGCGATGGACGGCGTCGACCGGCTGTATTTCAACCCTCCCTATCACCCCCACGCCCTGGACAGCGCGGTCGCGTTCGCGGTCGCCGCCCGGCGCGCCGGCGTGGAAGCGGTGGTGGCGCTTGGGCAATGGCTGGCCAGCCCCGAGCATCCCTCCCTGATGACGCGGCAGGCCTGGCTCACCGACAAGCTGTTCGAGCTCCTGCCGGACACCGCGCACGTGGCCGTCGACCCGGGCTACTTCGCCGACAACTACCTGCAGCTGATCGGAATGGCCGCCCAGCTGGGAGTGTTGCCGACGCCGACCGGGGGCCGCCGAAACGCCCCACCCTCCAACGAGGACATCGCCCGGGTCGCCGTCGGGGCGCTGCTCGACCCCCACCGCCACGACGGCCGCGCCTACCGCCCGACCGGACCGGCATTGCTGTCCGGCGCGGAGATCGCCGATGCCGTCGGGGAGGCGCTGGGCCGGCGCGTGCGCCACATCGACATCCCCCCGTGGATGTTCATGCGGGCGGTGCGCGTCAGCGCGCGGCGCCTCGGGGCCGACCTGTTCTTCCAGTCCGGCCTGCGCCACTACCTTCCGGAGTACGCGCTGGGAACGTGGGAGGTGGGTGGCCCGACGACGCATGTCCGCGACGTCGCGGGCGTCGAGCCCGAAGACTTCCTGACGATAGCGCGCCGCTACGCCACCGGTCCCGAAACACGCCGCACCCCAGCGAATTTCATCCATCAGCTGGGCATCTTCCTGTTGACCGGGCTGGTGCCGATGCGCCGGCTGGACAGGTTCGACCGGCTCCAACAACATCCACGCCCTGCACATCCCACATTCTCGGGCGAGTCCTTGGGGTGGCGACAAGAACACCTGGCGACATTCGAACCGGAAAGGGCGATAGCACGATGAACACCACACCGGCTGCCAGCGGCAGCACCTATGTCCTCGGCCATGCCGACGTTGAGGTGCGGCGGCTGCTCCTGCAGGGGCGGCTTTACAACGACTACACCGAGCACGCGCTGCGGCTCGCGGGCCTGCGCCCGGGCATGCGGGTGCTCGACATCGGCAGCGGCCCCGGCGACGTGTCGTTCATCGCCGCCCGGCTGGTCGGTCCGACCGGCAGCGTGCTCGGGGTGGACGCCGCACCCGACATGGTGGAGCTGGCCCGCGCCCGCGCCGCCGAACAAGGCATCGGCACAACGCGTTTCACCCAATCCGCGATCGACGCGATCACGCTGGACGAGCCGGTGGACGCGGTGATCGGCCGGCTGATCCTCATGCACCTGCCCGACCCGGCCGACACGCTGCGGCGCCTGAGTCAGTCCGTGCGGCCCGGCGGCGTCATCGCGTTCTCCGAGAACGACATTCAATCGGCGCGCAGCGACCCGGACACGCCGCTGTTCGGTCAGGTGATAGCGGGGATCGTGCGGGCCTTCGAGGCCATGGGCCTGTCCGCGCGGTTCGGCACCACGCTGCACACCATATTCGCCGAGGCCGGCCTGGGTTCGCCTGAGCTGACCGTCGGCGCCCCGATCGGCACGGCCGCCCGCACCGACATCCTGGCCTACGGCGCGGAAGTCTGGCGGCTGGTCTCCCCCATCGCGCAACAGGGCGGCTTCGCCATCGACGAGGTCGCCGACATCGACGAGTTCGTGCCGCGTTTCCGCGAGGAGGTGCTCGCGGCCAATGCCCTCATCACGATGCCGCCCATCATCACGGCATGGGTGCGCAAATGAGCAACGTCATCCAAGAGCAATACTCAACCGGCCTGTCGCGGAACAACATCGAGCGCGCGCTGGTCGTTGCCGGCAAGGACCTCGACCGCCTCGAACCCGCCGACCTGGCGCTGCTGGAGGACTTCCACACCATGGGCCGCATCGCCACCGCCCAACTGGTGGACCTGGTCGAGATCGGCGCTGAAAGCGAAGTGCTCGACGCCGGCAGCGGGGTCGGGGGTACCGCCCGCTACGTCGCCGCGCGCTACGGCTGCGCGGTCACCGCCGTCGATCTCACCGACGAATACTGCGACACGCACCGCTGGCTCAATCGCCTTGTCGGCCTGGATGACCGGATATCCGTCCACCGAGCCGACGTGACCGACCTGCCGTTCCCCGACGGGACGTTCGACGTGGTCCTGAGCCAGCACGTCCAGATGAACGTCGCGGACAAGGCGCGCCTCTACTCCGAAGCGCGCCGCGTCCTCAAGGCCGGCGGGCGGCTCGCCCTGTGGGACATCACGACGGGAGATCGCGGCCCGCTCGACTATCCGCTGCCGTGGGCCGACAACCCCGGGCGCAGCCACCTGGTCACCCCCGATCAGTTGCGCGCCGCCGTCGAGTCCGCGGGTTTCACCGTCGCGCACTGGAACGACCGCACCGACGAGGCGGTCGCGCTGATGCGGGCCCTGCTGGCACAGCCCGCCAACCCGCTGGGGCTGCACGCCTTCGTCGCCGACTTCGACACCAAAGTCCACCACCTCACCCAAGCGCTGGCCGACGGACGGCTGCGCGCCATCCAGGCCGTGTGCGAAGGCTGAAAGACGTGTCCCCCAACGAGATTGCCGACCGGCGCTACACGATGACGTGGAGCGGTGGTCGCGGCGAGGTGAAGTTTCTACGTCGCCGCGACGGATCGCGGTTGCGTTACTTCACGACGGGCACGGGGCCGCCGCTGGTTTTGCTGCACACCGTGCGGACGCAGCTCGACTACTTCCAGCGGGTGTTGCCCGAGCTGTGGGACGAATTCACGGTTTACGCGCTGGATCTGCCCGGGATGGGATGGTCGGACATCGTGCCGGGCGCGCGCTACGACCAACCGGAACTGTGCGGCGCCGTCGTCGAATTCGTCGAAGCCCTCGACCTGCGCGACGTCACGCTGGCCGGTGAATCGATGGGCGCCGCGATCGCGCTGCTGGCGTCGATGGACCTGACCGGTCGGGTGCGCAACGTGGTGGCCGTCAATCCCTACGACTACCCGGGCGGCCTGGAGCGCGGCAACTGGTTCGCCCGCGTGATCGGGACGGCCGTCCGCCTGCCCGGCACCGGACCCGTTTTCGCCCGGCTGGAAAACCGCCCGATCCTCGCCGGTGTGCTGGCCGGCGGCTTCGCCGACCGCCACGCGCTGCCCGGCGGGTTCCTCGCCGAGCTGCGCCGCAGCGGACGCCGCCGCGGCTACCCCCGGGTCAACCGGGCCATCATGCGCAGCCTCGCCGGATTCGTCGCCGCGCGAAGCCGCTACGCGCGGGTGAGCGTGCCCGTCACGCTCGTCTACAGCGAGCGCGACTGGTCGCGCGCGGCGGAGCGCGAGCACGTCGCCGCCCTGCTGACCGCGGACGCCGTTACCGTGCCGGGCGTCGGCCATTTCTCGGCCCTCGAAAGCCCGGGGGAAATGGCCCGCCTCATCCGGGAAAGCCGTCGGCGCACATAACAGGCGCCCAAGGTGGCGCGCGGATTGCTCGGCATGGTGGAGTGGGTATCGCTTACCTAGTCCGTCAGACACTAGAGAGCGAGGTCCGCCGGTGCATTCTTTGGGTCTGCCCGAGAAAGTGCATGCCTGTCTGTTCGACCTCGATGGGGTGCTGACCGATACCGCCAGCGTCCATACCAAGGCCTGGAAGACCATGTTCGACGACTTCCTGTCCGAACGGGCCAAGCGCACCGGGGAGGAGTTCGTTCCCTTCGACGCGGCCGCCGACTACCGCAAATACGTGGACGGCAAGAAGCGCGAGGACGGCGTCCGCTCGTTCCTGCAGAGCCGCGGCATCGATCTGCCCGACGGCAGTCCCGACGACCCGGACGACGCCGACACCGTGTACGGGCTGGGCAACCGCAAGAACGACGCGTTCCAGAAGGTGCTACGCAAGGACGGCGTCGAGGTGTTCGAGGGGTCGCGACGTTACCTGGAGGCGGTCTCGGAGGCGGGCCTGGGCATCGCGGTGGTGTCCTCGAGCGCCAACACCCGCGACGTCCTGGAGATCACCGGTCTGGACCGGTTCATCCAGCAGCGGGTGGACGGCGTCACGCTGCGCGACGAGCACATCGCCGGCAAGCCGGCCCCCGACTCCTACCTGCGGGGCGCCGAGTTGCTCGGCGTCGGCGCCGACGAAGCGGCCGTTTTCGAGGACGCCATCTCGGGCGTGCAGGCCGGCCATGCCGGTAATTTCGGCTACGTGGTGGGCGTCGACCGGGTGGGGCAGGCCGAGGATCTGCGGCGCAACGGCGCCGACGTGGTGGTCACCGACCTCGCCGAGCTGCTGCAGTCATGATCACCGACGAAGCCTTCCCCGTCGATCCATGGCTGGTCAGCGAAACCAAGCTCGACCTGAACCTGTTGGCACAGTCCGAATCGCTGTTCACCTTGTCCAACGGGCACATCGGGCTGCGCGGCAATCTGGACGAGGGTGAGCCCTACGGCCTGCCCGGCACCTACCTGAACTCCTTCTACGAAATCCGGCCGCTGCCCTACGCCGAGGCCGGGTACGGCTACCCCGAGGCCGGCCAGACAATCGTCGACGTCACCAACGGCAAGATCATCCGCCTGCTGGTCGAGGACGAGCCGTTCGACGTCCGCTACGGCGAATTGCTCTCGCACGAACGGGTTCTCGACCTGCGCGCGGGGACGATGGCCCGCCACGCGCATTGGCGCTCGCCCGCGGGCAAGGAAATCAAGCTGGTGTCCACCCGACTGGTGTCGCTGGCGCAACGCGGCGTGGCCGCCATCGAATACGTCGTGGAAGCGGTCGGCGATTTCGTCCGGGTGACGGTGCAGTCCGAACTGGTCACCAATGAGGACCAGCCCCAGACGTCGGGCGACCCGCGGGTGGCGGCCATCCTGGAAAGCCCCCTGGTGGCCGTCGACCACGAAAACACCGACACCGGGGCGCTTCTCATGCACCGCACCCGCAGCAGCGCCCTGATGATGTCCGCCGCGATGGATCACGAGATCGACGTTCCCGGTCGCGTCGAGTACAGCACCGACGCGCGCGAAGACCTGGCGCGAACCACCGTGATCTGCGGGCTGCGCGCCGGGCAGAAGCTGCGCATCGTCAAGTACCTCGCGTATGGCTGGTCGAGCATGCGCTCGCGCCCCGCGCTGCGCGACCAGGCCGCCGCCGCCATCCACAGCGCCCGCTACAGCGGCTGGCAGGGGCTGGTGGACGCGCAGCGCAAGTACCTGGACGAGTTCTGGGACTGCGCGGACGTCGAGGTCGAGGGCGATCCCGAGTCCCAGCAGGCCGTGCGGTTCGGGCTGTTTCACCTGTTGCAGGCCAGCGCGCGCGCCGAGCGCCGGGCGATCTCGGCCAAGGGACTCACCGGGACCGGCTATGACGGCCACGCCTTCTGGGACACCGAGGGCTACGTGTTGCCGGTGCTCACCTACACCGCGCCGCACGCGGTTGCCGACGCGCTGAAGTGGCGGGCGTCGACGCTGGACCTCGCCAAGGAGCGGGCCGCCGAACTCGGCCTCGAAGGCGCCGCCTTCCCCTGGCGCACCATCCGCGGGCAGGAGTGCTCGGCGTATTGGCCGGCCGGCACCGCGGCCTGGCACATCAACGCCGACATCGCCATGGCGTTCGAGCGATACCGCATCGTCACCGGCGACGAGGAACTGGAAAAGCATTGCGGCCTAGGGGTTCTCGTCGAAACCGCCCGCCTCTGGGTCACCCTCGGCCACCACGACCGGCATGGCGTCTGGCACCTCGACGGGGTCACCGGCCCCGACGAGTACACCGCGATCGTGCGCGACAACGTCTTCACCAACCTGATGGCCGCGCACAACCTGCGGACCGCCGCCGAGGCCTGCAACCGCCACCCCGAGGTGGCGGAGGCGCTGGGCGTCACCACCGAGGAGACGGCTTCCTGGCGCGACGCGGCCGACGCCGCCAACATCCCCTACGACGCCGGCCTGGGGGTGCATCAGCAGTGCGAGGGCTTCACCACGCTCGCGGAATGGAACTTCCAGGAGAACCACTCCTATCCGTTGCTGTTGCACGACCCCTACGTGCGGCTCTACCCCGCGCAGGTGATCAAGCAGGCCGACCTGGTGCTGGCGATGCAGTGGCGCAGTCACGCGTTCACCCCGGAACAGAAGGCGCGCAACGTCGACTACTACGAGCGGCGCATGGTGCGCGATTCGTCGTTGTCCGCGTGCACCCAGGCGGTGATGTGCGCCGAGGTCGGACACCTGGAACTGGCGCACGACTACGCCTACGAGGCCGGGTTGATCGACCTGCGCGACCTGCACCACAACACCCGCGACGGCCTGCACATGGCCTCGCTCGCGGGCGCGTGGACGGCGTTGGTGGGCGGCTTCGGCGGCCTGCGCGACGACGAGGGCATCCTGGCGCTGGATCCCGCACTGCCCGACGGCATTTCGCGGCTGCGGTTTCGGCTTCGGTGGCGCGATTTCCGGGTGACCGTCGACGTCAACCATTCCGACGTCACGTACACGGTGCGCGACGGGCCGGGCGGCCAACTCACCATCCGGCACGCCGGCGAGGATGTCACCCTTAGCACCGACGCGCCCAAGACCTTCGCGGTGCGCCAACGCAAACCACTGCTGCCGCCCCCGCAGCAGCCGCCGGGTCGCGAGCCGCTGCACCGCCGGGCGCTGACCCGCAAGAAGTGAGCATCAGCCGGGGTTGAGCAGCCGCCCCGCCTCGGCGGTCGCCGCCATTCGTATCTCGGCGTCCGTCAGCTCGTCGATTCCGGTCGCCGCGCGCAGGATCGGCGCGAACAACCGCCAGCCGAATTGCAGCGCAAGCGCGTTCGCGACGGCGCGCCGCGCCCCGGCCTCGTCGTCGTGATGGGGCAACACCGAGTCGAGTAACGCCGCGATGGCGGGAAAGCGCGTCTGCAGCTGACCCGCCGGATACCCGTCGAGCAAGGCCCTGGCCATCACGCGCATCTGCCGGTCCAAAGCCCGGTCCAGTTCGCCGGCGGGCGCGTCGGCGCTCAGCAGGGCGCCGACGTCGGCGCTGAGGTGATCCAGCACCGCGCCGATCAGTTGTTCCTTGGTACCGAAGTGGCGAAACAGCAGCCCGTGGTTGACGTTGGCTCGAGCGGCGATGTCGCGGATCGAGGTGGCCGCGGGTCCGCGCTGCGCGAACAGGTCGGTGGCGGCCGCCAGGATCGCGGCGGCGACCTCGGCCCGACCCGTCGGCATTTTCCCGGCGGCCCTTGCGGACGATGTAGTCATACGACTACAGTACTCTATGTAGTCAGATGACTACGCCCCTTTAACAGTAGGAATGATGAAAATGATCGGTCAGATAACCGTCACCAAGCTGGGCAGCCGCATCGGCGCCCGCGTCGACGGGGTGCGCCTCGGGGGCGACCTCGACGCGGCCGCGATCGAGAAGATCCAGCAGGCGCTGCTGGCCCACAAGGTGATCTTCTTCCGCCACCAGCACCAGCTCGACGACGAGCAGCAGCTGGCGTTCGCCGGGCTGTTGGGCACGCCCGTCGGCCACCCGGCCGCCGAGGCGCTCGCCGCCAAGCACGCGCCGGTGATCACCCCGATCAATTCCGAGTTCGGCAAGGCGAACCGCTGGCACACCGACGTCACGTTCGTCGCGAACTATCCCGCGGCCTCGATCCTGCGTGCCGTCACCCTGCCCCGCTACGGCGGTTCGACGCTATGGGCCAACACCGCCGCGGCGTATGAGGACCTGCCCGAGCCGCTGGCCTGGCTCGTCGACGACCTGTGGGCGCTGCACAGCAACCGCTACGACTACGTGACCGCCGAAGCCGTGGGCATGACCGACGCGCAGCGGACGTTCCGGCAGGCCTTCGAGAAACCGGACTTCCGCACCGAGCATCCCGTCGTGCGGGTGCACCCGGAGACCGGCGAGCGCACGCTGCTGTTGGGAGATTTCGTGCGCGGGTTCGTCGGCCTGGACAACTACGAATCAACCGTGCTCTTTGACATGCTGCAGCGGCGAATCACCATGCCGGAGAACACCATTCGCTGGAACTGGGCGCCGGGTGACGTCGCCGTCTGGGACAACCGGGCCACCCAGCACCGCGCCATCGACGACTACGACGACCAGCCGCGGCTGATGCACCGCGTGACCCTGATGGGCGACGTGCCCTTCAACGTGCACCGGCAACGCAGCCGGGTGGTCAGCGGCGCCCCGCTCGAGGCGATCGCGGGCTGACCGAAGCTAGCCGGCGTCGGCGGCGGAGCGCACCGGGGTGATCGGCAACCAGCGCAGCGCACCGGGCGCGGTTGCCGGCACCACGGGCTGCCTCGGTGCGATCGGGTCCAGCCGGCGGTACGCCTGGCCCTGCGGCGGACGCTGATCGTCCTCGCCCTTGTTGGGCCACAACGAGGCGGCCCGTTCGGCCTGGGCGGTGATGGACAGCGACGGGTTGACGCCCAGGTTCGCCGAGATCGCGGCGCCGTCCACCACGAACATCGTGGGGTAGCCGTAGACCCGGTGGTAGGGGTCGATGACCCCGTTGTCGGGGGCGTCGCCGATCGCCGCGCCGCCGAGGAAGTGCGCGGTCAGCGGGATGTTGAACAGCTCGCCCCAGGTGCCGCCGGCCACGCCGTCGACCTTTTCGGCGATGCGCCGGGTCACCCTGTTGCCGACGGGGTTCCAGGCCGGGTTTGGGTCGCCGTGCCCCTGCTTGCTGGTGTACCAGCGGATGCCGAGCTTGCCGCGTTTGGTGTAAGTGGTGATCGAGTTGTCCAGGTGCTGCATGACCAGGGCGATCAGGGTGCGCTCGCTCCATTGGTGGACGTTGAGCATCCGCATCATCCGGCGCGGGTCCTCGCGGGCCTGGTCCAGCAGTTGCTTCCAGCGCGGCACGTCGGTGCCCTCGGGACCGGTGCCGTCGGTCATCAGCGTCTGCAGCAGCCCCATCGCGTTGGAACCCTTGCCGTAGCGGCAGGGCTCGACGTGGGTGTCCGAGGTCGGATGGATCGACGACGTGATCGCCACGCCGTGGGTCAGGTCCAGGTTCGGGTCGACCTCGAGCTTGCCGGCGCCGACAATCGACTCGGAGTTGGTCCGGGTCAGCACGCCCAGCCGCTCGGAGAGCCGCGGCAGCTTGCCCTTGTCGCGCATCTTGAACAGCAGATGCTGGGTGCCCCAGGTGCCCGCGGCCAGGATCAGGTGCGTCGCGGTGTAGGTGCGCCGGTCCCTGCGCAGCCAGCTTCCGGTGCGCACGGTGCGCACCTCCCACACTCCGTCGGGACGCTGCTGGAATCCCTTGACGGTGGTCATCGGAATGACTTGTGCCCCAGCCGATTCGGCGAGGCCGAGGTAGTTCTTCAGCAGCGTGTTCTTGGCGCCGTACCGACAGCCCGTCATGCAGCAACCGCACTCGAGGCAGCCGGTGCGCTCCGGTCCCGCGCCGCCGAAGTATGGGTCGGGCACGGTCTTGCCGGGCGTCTTGGTGCCGTCCGGGCCGAAGAACACCCCCACCGGGGTGGGCACGAAGGTGTCACCGCAGCCCATCTCGTCGGCGACTTCCTTCAGGACGCGGTCGGCGTCGGTGAAGGTCGGGTTGGTGACCACCCCGAGCATCCGTTTCGCCTGCTCGTAGTGCGGCATCAACTCGTCGCGCCAGTCGGTGATGTGCGACCACTGCCGGTCGGCGAAGAACGGCTCCGGCGGCACGTAGAGCGTGTTGGCGTAGTTCAGCGACCCGCCGCCCACGCCGGCGCCGGCCAGGATCAGCACGTTCTTCAAGGGATGAATCCGCTGAATGCCGTAGCAACCCAGCCTGGGCGCCCACAGAAACCTGCGCAGGTCCCAGGACGTCTCGGCGAAATCCTCGTCGGCGAAGCGCCGGCCGGCCTCCAATACGCCTACGCGGTAGCCCTTTTCGGTCAGCCGCAGCGCGCTGACGCTGCCGCCGAAACCCGAACCGATGATCAGAACGTCGTAATCCGGCCTCATCGCACCAGTATGGCCTTACCGCCGGGTAATAAACCAGCGGCCGCGAGCCTCAGCTCCCGACGGTCAGCCCGACCTTCTGGAATTCCTTGAGGTCGCAGTAGCCGGCCTTGGCCATCGATCGGCGCAGGCCACCGACGAGGTTGAGGGAACCGAATGGGTCGTCGGACGGGCCGTTGAGCACCCGCTCCAAGGGCGGCCGCTCGCCGAGGGCGATCTGCAGCAACGCCCCGCGCGGAAGCGACGGGTGCGCCGCCGCGGCCGGCCAGAACCAGCCCTCGCCCAGCGCCTCGGCGCATTCGGCCAGCGGCGTGCCGAGCATCACCGCGTCGGCGCCGCAGGCGATCGCCTTGGCCAGCTCGCCGGAGGTGTGGATGTCGCCGTCGGCCAGCACGTGCACGTACCGGCCGCCGGTCTCGTCGAGGTATTCCCGCCGCGCCGCGGCGGCGTCGGCGATGGCGGTGGCCATCGGCACGCTGATGCCCAGCACCTCGTCGCTGGTGGTCACGCCCCGGGTGGAGCCGTATCCGACGATGACGCCCGCGGCGCCGGTGCGCATCAGGTGCAGCGCGGTCCGGTGGTCCAGCACGCCGCCCGCCACCACCGGGACGTCGAGCTCGGAGATGAAGGTCTTCAGGTTCAGCGGCTCGCCGTCGCTGGCCACGCGTTCCGCCGACACGATCGTGCCCTGGATGACCAGCAGGTCGATGCCGGCCTGCAACAGCACCGGGGTAAGCGCCTGGGCGTTCTGCGGGCTGACCCGCACCGCGGTGGTCACCCCGGCCTCCCGGATGCGCGCGACCGCCGACCCCAGCAGGTCCGGGTCCAGCGGCGCCGCGTGCAGCTCCTGCAGCAGCCGGATCGACGCCGACGGCTCGGGCTCCTTGCTGGCGGCCTCGACCAGCTGCGCGATCTTGGCCTCGACGTCGGCGTGCCGGCCTATCAGCCCCTCGCCGTTGAGCACGCCCAGCCCGCCCAGGCGGCCGAGCTCGATGGCGAACTCCGGGGAGACCAGGGCATCGGTCGGATGGGCGATCACCGGGATCTCGAAGCGGTAGGCGTCCAGTTGCCACGCGGTGGACACGTCCTGCGACGAGCGGGTGCGCCGCGACGGCACGATGCTGACTTCGCTCAGCTCATAGGTGCGACGGGCGTTGCGGCCCATGCCGATTTCGACCATGCCGCCCTCAGCGCGCAAAGTAGTTGGGCGCTTCGACGGTCATGGCGACGTCGTGCGGATGGCTTTCCCGCAGCCCGGCCGAGGTGATGCGGACGAACTGCGCCTGCTGCAGCGCCTCGATGGTGGGCGATCCGGTGTAGCCCATCGCGGCGCGCAGGCCGCCGGTGAGCTGGTGGATCACCGAGGACAGCGGCCCGCGGAACGGCACCCGGCCCTCGATGCCCTCGGGCACCAGCTTGTCCTCGGAGAGCGCGTCGTCGGCGAAGTAGCGGTCCTTGGAGTAGGACTTCCCCCCGCCCCTGCCCTGCATGGCGCCCAGCGAGCCCATGCCGCGGTAGCTCTTGAACTGCTTGCCGTTGACGAAGATCAGCTCGCCGGGGGCCTCGGCGGTGCCGGCCAGCAACGAGCCCAGCATGGCCGTCGACGCGCCGGCGGCCAGCGCCTTGGCGATGTCGCCGGAGTACTGCAGCCCGCCGTCGGCGATCACCGGCACGCCCGCCGGCCCGCACGCCGCGACCGCCTCTAGGATCGCCGTGATTTGTGGCGCGCCGACCCCGGCGACCACCCGGGTGGTGCAGATCGAGCCCGGTCCCACGCCGACCTTGACCGCGTCGGCGCCGGCGTGCACCAGCGCCAGGGCCGCCGACCGGGTCGCCACGTTGCCGCCGATCACCTCTACCTTCTCGCCGACCTCGGCCTTGAGCTTGCCGACCATGTCGAGCACCAGGCGGTTGTGCGCGTGCGCGGTGTCCACGATCAGCACGTCGGCCCCGGCGTCGACCAGCATCATCGCGCGCACCCAGGCGTCGCCGCCGACGCCGACGGCGGCGCCCACCAGCAGCCGGCCGTCGCTGTCCTTGGTGGCCAGCGGGTGTTGTTCGGTCTTGACGAAGTCCTTGACGGTGATCAGCCCGGTGAGCCGGCCGTGGCCGTCGACCACGGGCAGCTTCTCGATCTTGTTGCGGCGCAACAGCCCTAGCGCGGCGTCGGCGCTCACCCCCTCCTGGGCGGTGATCAGCGGCGCCTTGGTCATCACCTCGGCTACCTTGCGGGTCTGGTCGACCTCGAAGCGCATGTCGCGGTTGGTGATGATCCCGACCAGCGACCCGGAGTCGTCGACCACCGGCAGGCCCGAGATGCGGAAGCGGGCGCACAGCGCGTCGACCTGCGCCAGGGTGTTGTCCGGCCGGCAGGTGACCGGGTCGGTGACCATGCCGGCCTCCGAGCGCTTCACCATCTCGACCTGTCCGGCCTGTTCGGCGACGGGCAGGTTGCGGTGCAGGACGCCCATGCCGCCCGCCCGGGCCATCGCGATCGCCATCCGCGACTCGGTGACGGTGTCCATCGCCGAGCTGACCAGCGGCACTTTGAGCCTGATCTTCTTGGTGAGCTGGCTGGACGTGTCGGCGGTGGCGGGAACCACGTCGGAAGCGGCGGGAAGCAGCAGGACGTCGTCGAAGGTGAGGCCGAGCATCGCGACCTTGTGCGGGTTGTCGCCGCCGGTCGGCACCGGCTCGTCGACCAGTCCCCCGATCCGGGGGTCGCGCACGTAGGGGCTACCGACCAGGTCGGAGCTGTCTTCCAGGTGGGACATGCCACGGGTCATCGGTGGGGCCCTCCATACGATGCGGCGTGAGACCACCATCCTATCGGCACGCTCCCCCGGCGACCCGGGGCGCGCCGCGGACCCGAAACGCAGAAACGACGTGGGGCTTCCCTGCTGGCGTTATCCCGGCCGGGCTGCGTAGGCTAGTGTGCGTGCGCGATCACCTCCCACCGGGTTTGCCGCCCGATCCTTTCGCCGACGACCCCTGCGATCCGTCGGCGGCGCTGGAAGCCGTAGAGCCGGGCCAACCCCTGGACGCCCAGGAGCGGATGGCGGTCGAGGCGGATCTCGCCGACCTGGCGGTATACGAAGCCCTGTTGGCGCACAAGGGCATTCGCGGGCTCGTGGTGTGTTGCGACGAATGTCAGCAGGATCACTACCACGACTGGGACATGTTGCGGGCGAACCTGCTGCAGCTGCTGATCGACGGCACCGTCCGCCCGCACGAGCCGGCCTACGACCCGGAGCCGGATGCCTACGTCACGTGGGATTACTGCCGGGGGTACGCCGACGCCTCGCTCAACGAGGCCACCTCGGACGCCGACGGGTACCGGCGCTAAACACTGCTAGGGCGTGTTCGACGCCGACGGGCCGGGTGTCTGCTCGTGATGCCGGTGCTTGCTCCACGACTGGCTCGGCGACGGCGTGACCGATGAACTCGGGGCCGCCCCGGACGCCGTCGGCGCCGCAGTGGTGGGAGTCGACCACGCCGACGGGGTGTTCGCCGGGGCCGGCAGCGTCGCGTTCGGGTTGCGCGACTGGACGCGGACATTCAACAGATTCAGCTGATTCGTCAGCTCCTGTTTGCTGGCCGGGTCCTCGATCGACTGGACCAGGCTGCTCACCTCGGTCAGCTGATTCCGGGCCTGGTCCCACTCACCCCGGTCGATCGACTCCTGCACCTTGGCCAGGTCGGCCCGGGCCGACAGCAAGGCCTGATGCTTCTCGTTGACCCGCGGCTGGTCGAAGAACATCGCGTGCAGCCCGTAGAGCGTGGTGCCCGGACGGGCCTCGACCACCATGGCCCCGAATCCGCTCAGCACCAACAACGCCGCGGCCACCGATCCGATCGTCGCCATCCCGCGACGGCTGCGGCGGCGGTCGGCCAATCCGGTGCGCAGGGCCGTGACGGCCTCTTCGGCCGACACCAGCGCGCTGGCCGGCGGCCAGCGCAGGTTGTCGCGCCAGTCCTCCAGCAGGGTGGCCACCGCGTCCATGTCGGGGTCGCCGACGTGCACCGGCCGCCGCTCGGCGAGCGCGTCGAGAAGCAGGTCGGTGCGGGCGAATTCGTCCAGGGAGTCAGGCACAGTCACCTGCCGCGATCATTTCGGACTTGAGCCGCGACAGCGCCCGGTGCTGGGCCACCCGGACCGCTCCCGTGGTGCTGCCGACGGCGGACGCGGTCTCCTCGGCGGACATGCCGACGACGACGCGCAAAATCAGGATCTCGCGCTGCTTGGCGGGCAGGATCTCGAGCAGCTCGCTCATCCGGCTGACCGAATCCGCTTCGATGGCCCGCTGTTCGGGGCCGGCGTCGGAGGACCAGCGCTCGGGAAGCACCTCGGTGGGGTAGGACAGATCACGGCCGGCGGCGCGATGAGCGTCCGCGACCTTGTGCGCCGCGATGCCGTACAGGAAGGCCAGAAAGGGACGCCCCCGGTCCCGATACCGCGGCAACGCCGTGATAGTCGCCAAGCACACCTCCTGTGCGACGTCATCCGCTGACAGGCCACCCCGCTCGACTGTCCCGACCCGCGCCCGGCAATACCGCACGACAATCGGACGGATGGTCTCCAGCACCTCCCGTAGTGCGTTGGTGTCCCCCGCCACGGCCTTGGCAACCACAGCGTCGAGACGATCCCCTTGAATTGTCATCGACGGCGGTATCTCCAACGTTACGAACCGGACACATCGCGAGCTAACCGGGCTAACTAACGCAATGACAATAACGGGCGCGAGGCCATTTCAAGCGGAACGCCACGTCGCACCGGCGAGCCGCACTTGGCCTGCGCAGACATCGCGAATTTCCCGCAGCCGTTGTGCCGAAAACGTGACGCCTCCGAGATCGATCAGCAAGCACGCCAGCGCCCACCGCAGCGGGACGAGGCCGAGCCCGCCGGTGGCGTCCAGCGCCTCCTCCGCCACCGCCCGGGCGCGCTCGGCGGCCCCGGCGCTGCACAGGGCGGCCGCCAGCACCACCCGGCTTTTGACGGCGTGCCGCGCCGACGGGGCGGCCATGGCTCCGGCCAGGTCCACCGCTTCGTTCGCATGGCGGACGGCGATTTCGCCATCACCCCGAGCCATCGCCAACTCGGCGGCCACCCAGCCGCGGCGCACCGGCAGGCGGTCGGGCACCGCACCGGCGGCCAGCTCCGAGTCCGCGCGGGCCAACAGCGTCGCTGCGGCCGCGAAGCGGCCGACACCCAACGCGTCGGCCGCGAGCCCGATCAGGGCGTCGGCGCGCGCCTGGGCGTCCTCCCCGGCCAGCGCGAGCGCGCGCCCGTCCCAGCCGCGCGCCAAGGTGTGCCAACCGAGTTGGCGCAGGAACGATCCCTGCGTGCTGTGGGACAGCGAGACCAGCCGCCCGGCGGGCGCGCTGCGCCGCAGCTCCGCCAAATCGCGGTAGGCGCTGCCGTAGCGGCCCTGCCCGCCCGCCGCCACGGCGCGCAGCCACAGGTCCTCCGGCGTGACCGCCGTCGGAAGCGGCCAGGTGCCTGGCCGGTCACCGAAGGCGGCGGCGGCCAACCGCCCGCCAATCACGGAAGTGTGACGAGTTTCAATCACCACGATGGTAGTAAACACTTTGTGCAGTTCGCGTTACCGAACTGTTAATCACAATGGATTCTGTACTAACCGCGGTCGCCCCTCCGTCGGCCCATGAGCTGGGAAATCTCGTTTCGGTCAAGTGCCTGGTAGCACGGTGCATGTTTCACCATTGGGTGGCAGATGAACACGACGTTAATTCTTTTATAACCATTACATACTTTGTCGGGCTAAGTGGCTATTGACGCAAATTCACCGTCCGCCCTAACGTACGCATGACGGGTAGTCATCGGTGACGCCGCTTCATTTCAGTTGCACTATCGCTTCGCGATCCTGACCTTACTGGGCGTGCCGTGCAGAGAGGGAAACACCAATGCCACAGCCGGAGCAGCTACCTGGACCCAACGCCGACATCTGGAACTGGCAACTGCAGGGCTTGTGCCGCGGCGTCGACTCGTCGATGTTCTTCCATCCCGACGGTGAGCGCGGCCGGGCCCGCATGCAGCGCGAGCAGCGCGCGAAGGAAATGTGCCGGCAGTGCCCGGTCATTCAGGAGTGCCGCTCGCACGCCCTGGAAGTTGGTGAGCCCTACGGGGTTTGGGGCGGCCTCTCGGAATCCGAGCGCGACCTGCTGCTGAAGGGCGACATCGGTCGCGCCCGCGGCATCCGCCGCTCGGCCTAGGCGCCGATCCAGCCGCCCCGGTGGGGCGGCACGCCTCCCGCACGACGTCGTTGAACGATTCGCCGTCGCGATCCGTGTAACCGTCATGGACTAGGCCGCCGACCGGCCGAGTTCGCATCGAAGCGGCGCGAAACGGCGTCGCACCGATACAGAATTCGGGCGTTCCGTCGTGCAGGGGAGCCCGCGTCGGTTCGCTCACGCGCACAGGAGGTGCCGTGAAGCAACAACCACACGCAGGAGTGACCGCCCTGGGACGCCAGGAATGGCTGGATCGGCCGAGCTATCGGCTCGAGCACGGTCTGACATTCCTCTTCGCGGCCATGGGCCGGCACCGGGACCGGATCAGCAACGCGCTGCACGGCACCTGGCTGGGCCATCCGCTGCACCCGGCGCTGACGTCCGTGCCGACGGGGGCCGTGACGACGACGGTCGCGATGGACGCGGCCTCGCTGCTGCCCGGAAACGCCGGCCGGTGGCGGGACGCGTCGAAGTTCGCGCTCGGGGTCGGGCTCGCCGGCAGCGTCGGCGCCGCCGCGACCGGCCTGACCGACTGGCAGCACACCCACGAGGAGTCCCGACGGGTCGGCCTCATCCATGGCGTGGTGAACGGCGTCGCGACCGCGTTGTACGCGCTGTCGTGGTGGGACCGCGGCCACGGCCGCCGGCGACGCGGGGTGGCGAGCAGCGCGCTGGGCTATGGCCTGACCCTGGGCGGCGGCTATCTGGGCGGCGCCTTGGTGTTCGGATCGGGCACCGGGGTGGATCGTTCCGGCAGCCGGCTGAGCGAGAACCGGTGGACGCCGGTGCTGCCGGCTTCGGCCCTGGACGGCCGGCCCCGGCGGGTCGAGCTGAACGGCGTGGGCGTGGTGCTGTACCGGGACGACGAACGAGTGCTGGCCGTCGGCGCGCACTGCCCCCACCTGGGTGCGCCGATGGACGACGGCTGGATCGATCGCGATCGAATCGTCTGCCCCTGGCACGGCTCGCGCTTCGCCTGCGAGTCGGGGGAAGTGCTGCGGGGACCGGCGACGGCGTCGCTCCCCCACTACCCGGCGCGCATACGCGCCGGGTTGGTCGAGGTGCGGGGAGCCGCGAGATGAACGCCTACGACGTGCTTTTCGAGCACCACAAGGTCTTGCGCGGGTTCTGCGAGAAGATCACCGCGCTGCCCCCGGACAGCGACGAGCGCCAAGACGCCCTCGACGGCTTGCTGATCGAGCTCGACATCCACATGCGGATCGAGGACGACCTGTTCTATCCGGCGGTGTCGCAGGCGAGCACGCTGGTCGCCATCGCCCACGCCGAGCACCGGCAAGTCTGGGATCAGCTGGCCGTGCTGCTTCGAACACCGGCGTCGGCGCCGCAGTACGAGGACGAGTGGCATTCCTTCGTCACCGTCCTGGACGCGCACGCCAGCGAAGAGGAGCGTGACTTGTGTCCCGCCCCAATAGATTTGAGCGCCGAGATGCTCGACGCGCTGGGCGAGCGGATGCTCGAGCGGATGGATCGATTACGCCGGTCCACCATCAACACGCTGCGCGTCCGCGGCCGCGCGGCCATGCTGAGTTTGCTGTAATCGTTTCGATCGCCGCCAATCGGGGTACGACCGGCCCATGAAGAACAAGGGCGTATCCTTCAAGACCGCGGTGCTAGCCGCGGCCATTGCACCGTTGGCCGCATGCGCAAACCAACAGGGTGGCCAGGCCACCACGTCGCCGTCCTCCAGCGCGCCGCCCGGCAGCGAGCGGATGACCACGCAATTGAAGAGCGCCGACGGAAACCAGGTCGGCACCGCCACCATCGATTTCGCGAACGGCTACGCCACGGTGACCGTGGAAGCCGGCCCGAACCAGGTCCTGAGCCCCGGATTCCACGCGCTGATGATCCACTCGGTGGGCAAATGCGAGGGGGACTTCCAGTCCTCGGGGTCCGTCTACCAGGCGCCGAATCACACGGGCTTTCCGGCCAGCGGTGACCTGACCGCACTGCAGGTGCGCAACGACGGCTCGGCGAAGCTCGTCACCACCACCAGCCTGATCACCTCATCGGACCTGAGGAGCAGCTCGGGCACCGCGCTCGTCGTCCACCAGAACGCGGACAACTTGAGCGGCACCTCCACCGGCGATTCGGGCAAGATTGTGGCCTGCGGCGTCATCGCCGCCGCGTCGGCGACGACGACGTCGTCCACCTCGACGACCACCAGCGTCACGACGATCACCACCACGACCGAAGTGCCGCCGCCGTCGACGAGCACCAGCACCGTCACCGTCACCCCGAGCTACACGTCGTCGACCCTGCCGACCACGACGGTGACGACGCCGCCCAGCCTTCCGCCCGGAACCCGCTGATCCGGCGGAGCGACCCGGCGTGCTTGACGTGCAGACAATGCTCTTCACGCTCGGGTTGGTGCTGTTCCTGATCGGTCTGCTCACCGGGTTAGCGGTGCCGGCGCTGAAGAACTCGCGCATGGCCCTGTCGAGCCACCTGGAGGGTGTCTTCAACGGCATGTTCCTCGTGCTGCTCGGGTTGCTGTGGCCACACGTCCACCTGCCGACCGCCTGGGGCGTCGCGGCCGTCGTGCTGATCGTGTACGCCGCCTACGCGAACTGGCTGGCCACCCTGCTCGCGGCGGCATGGGGCGCGGGCCGCAGGCTGGCCCCGATCGCGGCGGCCGACCACGAGGCCTCGGCGCCGAAGGAGTGGATCGTCAGCTTCCTGCTGGTCTCACTCGCGCTGGCGATCGTCGTGGGCGTGGGCATCGTCATCGTCGGGATCTGATTTCGCGCCGGACGACGAGCGCTCGTGCTTAGGTCGGGTTGTGAAATCCCTCGCTGCCTTCTTTCGCGACACGGTCGCGGCCCGGATTGGGGTTGCGGTCGCGCTCGGCGTCGCCGTCGCGTTCGGGGTGGGTAACACCATCGGCTGGCGATTCGCGCTCGCCGGCTGGATCGTCACCGCGGGTGTCTACGTGCTGTGGACGAGGCTCATCCTGGGCGGAATGGACGCCGAGCAAACCTGCAGATACGTGACGAAGGAGGACCCCACCCGCTGGGTGGCCGACGCCGTCATCGTGTCGGCCAGCGTCGCGAGCCTGGGCGGGGTCGGTTACGTGGTGGCCGCGGCGTCGCACTCGGGCCCTGGAACCGTAACGGCCGCCGTCGTCGGCATCCTGACCGTCGCGGCATCCTGGTTCGCCGTGCACACGTTGTTCACCGTGCACTACGCGCGGCTCTATTACTCGGACGACCCCGGTGGCATCAACTTCCACGACCCGGAGCGCCCTTGTTTTCGGGACTTCGCCTATGTCGCGTTCACCGTCGGCATGACCTTTCAGGTGTCGGACACCGAGATCGGGCTGTCGTCCATCAGGGCGACGGTGTTGCGCCACGCGTTGCTGTCCTACCTCCTCGGCGCGGTCGTCTTGGCGGTCACCGTCAACCTGATCGCGGGATTGGGCTCGAAGCTATAACGCACGAAAACCGGTCACCTGTGCGCGAATTCGGCGAGCTTGGCATCGAGCGCCGCGGCGTCCGGGCTCGCGTAAACCTTCGGCTCGCGCTTGTTGACCCACACCATGAACGGGCAGCCGGTCACCGGACCATTCACCGAGCCCAGTTGTTCGATGCGCTTGCCGGTCCTCGCCTCGCGCAGTTCGACGTCGTACTGCACGGCGTAATAGTCGACGGTTACCCGCTCGCCCGAGTCGGTCTTGAGGTCACACGTGCGAGACTTCACCTCGCTCCCAGGCTTACGGGTCAGGCACGCAACCACATTGGTCGACTGGAAGTCCGCGGGATTCACCCGGTAGTCGGCGCGCGAGTCGAGTGTCACCTCGTTCCAGTGGGTGTTTGACAACTGGTTCATCGGGTTTGGCTCGTCGTTCGGAGCGAACGCCACAATCTTGTACGGCTTCCCGTAGGCCGCGGCGTTGCTGATGGACCCGCGCTCGCACACCACGTCAAAGCTTATGACCGAGGTGGCTTTCTGGACTCCGCCGCGCCCGTCGAGGCCGTCGCGGGCGATGTCGCGCACCACGTAGAAACCGACCAAGGCCACCGGCACCATGACGACGATCGCTGCGACCACGAGCACGACCACCAGCGCGACGTTGGTCTTGCGCGGCGGAGGAGCCGGCGGCGGGTACGGCGGAGGCCATTGCTGGGGGTGCTGCGGTGGTTGCGGCGGCCACTGCTGCGGATAGCTCACGCTCGCGCCCCCCACGTCATGGTGCGGCCAGCTTAGCAATACGCGCGGTTCGGAGCAGCCTCTGAATTTCACCAGAAACGACGTGAGAAGGCGTGCAGCAGTATTACGGTGCAATTTGGGCCTTGCGGCCAGCCGCAACGAATTTGATTCTGGTGGTGAACACATTGTCATCGAGGACGCAGACTCTGAGCAAAGCGATCAAACTCCTTGTGGCACCGGGGGTTACGTTGTGGGCAGTCCTCAATGCCCCGGCGGCCGGGGCCGGACCGGGCGGCAACATTCCCGGCCCCGGGGTGTGCGACTATCCCGGTGTCGGCGGAAGTACTTTCGAGGCGGGGGCCACGACGTACTATTGCGATTTTCCCATCGAGGAGAACAGCACCCACTGGCATTGCGAATACGGCGGCTGGAACATGGGTGGTCCAGGTGGTAACTCCATCATCGGCGGAACTTTCATGGGTTTTGGGTTGACCATCCCGGCAGGCGATTTCGGGGGCGCTTCCGGTGGTTGTTCATGGCGCTGGCCGGATAACACGATCGGCCCACCACCGAACCCACCGGGCGCGTGGCGGAACTACTTGGTGCCCAAGCCGCCACCGCCCGAACATCGGGCACAACCGACCCCACCGGCCGGGCCGGAGTCCGGGCCGGCGCCGGTGATTACTCCCGATGCCGGCCAGGAGCCCGAGACACCGGCCTACACCAACCCGGCGTTTCCGAATCCCGGCAGGACCCAGAATCCGCCATTTTAGGCTTGGTCGCGGCCGATGTGCCTGGAGTCCGGGCTAAGGGCACATGAAGCTGATCGGCGGGCAAGTCCTCCTGGTGATCGCCTCGATCGGCGGGTTGTCGCCATCCCAGATCGAGGTCGGCCGGCCCTGGCTGGTGACGTTGCCCATCCCGTAATTGGTCGGATACCAGGTGTGGCAGACGCTCCAGTCCCAGTCGATGTATTGGTTGACGATGTAGGGCATCTGCTTCGGGTCGCCGGGGCACCAGCGGTGCGGTTCCATCGTGTCCGCGTGGGCGACGCCCATACCCCACCCGGTCAGCGCGGTACCCCCCGCCAGCACGGCGGCGGCGGCGAGTCTCTTGGTCAACTGGGCAAACAGCATGATGGCGGTCCTTCCTGGTCTGTTCGTCACAACCAGTGCACAACCCCCGCGTCGCTACCGATCCCAACAGACCGCATCCGAAGAATCAACACCCCCGCGCTCGCGCGGCCCGCGGGTAACGCAGCGACCTACCCCGGGGCGGAAGCAACGAGCAAATGGTGTGGGACCGCCACGTCGGCGAGGCGACGCTGCTCTACATCCTCGAGGCCCGCTCTCCTCAAGGAGGCGACGACATCCGCGACCGGGCGAAGGGTGAACCCGTACGCGGTGAAAGGCAAGCGGGCCATCGCGTCGGGATCGCCGATCCCCAACACGGCCCGGCCACCGGGTCGCAGAACGCGGGCGAGTTCGGCGCAGGCCGCGTCGAGGTCGGTGATGAAGTAGACCGTGTTGACCGTGATCGCCGCGTCCAGCGACCCTTCGTCGATCGGCAACGCGGTCAGCGACCCATTTTCCAGTGTCAGTGTGCCGGCCGCGATCTGGGCGGCGAAGCGCGCCCGGGCACGCGCGAGCATGTCCTCGGCGACCTCGACGCCGTGGACCCTCCCCTGCGGACCGACTCGCCGCAGGAGCAGTTCAAGCCCGAGTCCGCCACCAAAACCGATGTCGGCCACCGCATTTCCGGCTGTGACCTCCGTCGCCTCGACGGCGCCGGCCACCGCCTGGCGATTGCCGCAATTGAGCAGTAGCGCCACTCCGCGACCGACAACACCATGCGGACGGCCGAGCTGCCCGGCAACCGCTGTCAGCACCGCCCGACGCAATCCCGCCACCGTATACCTCAGATCGAATCATCGGAGCGGCTGTCTTCCCGATCATGCCACCGTTCAACCGCCGAACGTGTACCGGCTGCGACATCCCGGCGGGTTTTTCGCACTGGTTGCACGCTCGCGATCGAGACGAAAACACCCCCGGCCCAACGGACCGGGGGTGTTTCGCGCTACTCGCTAGTGATGGTGGTGATGACCGTGCCCGTGGTCGTCCTCTTCGGCGGGCTTGTCGACGACGGCCGTCTCGGTGGTCAGCACCATCCGCGCCACCGAGGCCGCGTTGAGCACCGCGGAGCGGGTCACCTTGACCGGGTCGATCACGCCGTCGGCGAGCAAGTCACCATAGGTGAGCTTGTCCGCGTTCAGGCCGTGCCCGGCCGGCAACTCGCTGACCTTGCTCACCGCGACCGCGCCGTCCAGTCCGGCGTTGGTGGCGATCCAGTACAGCGGTGCCGCGAGCGCCTCGGCGAACACCTCGACGCCAGCCGCCTGATCGCCGGACAGCGACCCGCGCAGCTCCTGCAGCGCCGCGCGCGCCTGGATCAGCGCCGTGCCGCCACCCGAAACGATGCCCTCTTCGACGGCGGCCTTGGCCGCCGCGACGGCATCCTCGACGCTTTCCTTGCGTTCCTTGAGCGCAGTCTCGGTGGCGGCGCCCACCTTGATCACCGCCACGCCGCCGGCCAGCTTGGCCAGCCGCTCCTGCAGCTTCTCGCGGTCCCAGTCGGAATCGCTCTTCTCGATCTCGGCGCGCAGCTGCTTGATCCGGTCGGCGACCGCGTCCTTCGAGCCGCCGCCGTCGACGATGATGGTGTCGTCCTTGCTGACCACCACGCGACGGGCCGAGCCCAGCACCTCGGCGCCGACCTCGCGCAGCAGCAGGCCGGCGTCGGGGTTGATCACCTGGCCGCCGGTGACCACCGCCAGGTCCTCAAGGAACGCCTTGCGCCGGTCGCCGAAGAACGGCGCCTTCACGGCGACCGCCTTGAGCGTCTTGCGAAGCGAGTTGACCACGAGGGTCGCCAGGGCCTCGCCCTCGATGTCCTCGGCGATGATCAGCAGAGGCTTACCCGACTCGGCCACCTTCTCCAGCATCGGCAGCAGGTCGGGCAGCGAGCTGATCTTCTCCTGGTGCAGCAGGATCACCGGGTCGTCCAGCACGGCTTCCTGCGAATCGAAATCGGTGACGAAATACGCCGACAGGAAACCCTTGTCGAAGCCGACGCCCTCGGTGAACTCCAGCTCGGTGCTCAGCGTCGAGGATTCCTCGACGCTGACGACGCCGTCGGCGCCGACCTTGGTCATCGCCTCGCCGACCAAGGCGCCCAGCTGCTGATCGCGCGACGACACCGTCGCCACCTGAGCGATCCCGTCCTTGCCGGACACCGGGGTGGCCGCCGCCAGCAGCGCCTCGGACGCCGCGTCGGCCGCCTTGGAAATTCCGAGGCCGAGCTCGATCGGGTTGGCACCGGCCGCAACCAGGCGCAGACCGCCCTTGACCAACGCCTGCGCCAGCACCGTCGCGGTGGTGGTGCCGTCGCCGGCCACGTCGTTGGTCTTGGTGGCCACCGACTTCACCAGCTGCGCGCCCAGGTTTTCGAACGGGTCTTCCAGCTCGATCTCACGCGCGACGGTGACGCCGTCGTTGGTGACCGTCGGCCCGCCAAATGCCTTGGCCAGCACCACATGCCGGCCGCGGGGGCCCAGCGTCACCCGGACCGCGTCGGCGAGCGCGTTGACGCCGGCCTCGATGGCGCGGCGCGCGGTCTCGTCGTACTCAATAACCTTGCTCATCAGGCTCCTTGTTTGATACCCGCTAACGCATGCCGCCCCGGAAATCACCCGCGCATGCGCGGGGATCGCCGGGGCGGAACACGGTGCTTACTTCGATACGACGGCCAGCACGTCGCGCGCCGACAGGATCAGGTACTCCTCGCCGTTGTACTTGATCTCGGTGCCGCCGTACTTGCTGTAGATCACGGTGTCGCCTTCCGAGACGTCCAGCGGGATCCGCTTCTCGCCGTCCTCGTCCCAGCGGCCGGGACCGACGGCGACGACGGTGCCTTCCTGCGGCTTCTCCTTGGCGGTGTCAGGAATGACCAGACCGGACGCGGTCGTGGTCTCGGCCTCGTTGGCCTGCACGAGAATCTTGTCCTCGAGTGGCTTGATGTTCACCTTCGCCACGATTGGAGCCCTCCACTAGTTAGATCGGGTCCGGGGTGGGTCCCCCGGAATTATCAAGGGATTCGGCAGTCGTCCGTGCCCAAGGGCCGTCGTCGCGGGTGCCGGCACAGGGTTTGGCCGATTGCCACCTAGCACTCTATACACGAGAGTGCTAGCACTCAAGGGCGGCCCGGTGCGTATCGGGTTTTCGCTACCAGCGATCAGCTGACCTGGGCTTTTACCACCGGGAGGCCCGGGTCGGTGGGCGCGTCCAGCGGCGAGGGGGGCGCCCCGGCGGCCACCAGGTGCGCGGCGAAGGAGGCGATCATCGCCCCGTTGTCGGTGCAGAGCCGCGGCCGGGGGATCCGCAGCGTCAGCCCCGCCGCCGCGCAGCGCTGCTCGGCCAGCTCCCGCAGCCGCGAATTGGCGGCCACTCCCCCGGCGATCAGCAGCGTCGAGACGCCAAGCCCGGTCGCCGCCCGCACCGCCTTCATGGTCAGCACGTCGGCGACGGCTTCCTGGAACCCGGCGGCGACGTCGGCGTTGACCGCGTCCGGGTGACTCTCCAGATAGCGCGCCACGGCGGTCTTGAGCCCGGAGAAGCTGAAGGCGTACGGGTCGTCGGCGGGGCCCGTCATGCCGCGCGGGAAGGTGATGGCCTCGCGATCGCCGGTGCGGGCCAGGTCGTCGAGTACCTTGCCGCCGGGGTAGCCCAGCCCCAGCAGCCGCGCGACCTTGTCGTAGGCCTCGCCGGCGGCGTCGTCGACGGTGCTGCCCAGCTCGACGATCGGTTCGCCGAGGGAGCGCACGTGCAACAGGTGCGTGTGCCCGCCGGACACCAGCAGCGCCACGCATTCGGGGAGCGGGCCGTGCTCGTAGACGTCGGCGGCCAGGTGCCCGCCCAGGTGGTTCACGGCGTAGAACGGCACCCCCCACGCGGCCGAATACGCCTTGGCGGCAGCGACTCCCACCAGCAGGGCACCGGCCAGTCCGGGCCCGATCGTGGCGGCGACGATGTCGGGCTTGGCCACGCCGGCCGTCGCGAGCGCCCGGCGCATGGTGGGCCCGAGCGCCTCCAGGTGCGCCCGCGACGCGATCTCGGGGACCACGCCGCCGAAGCGGACGTGTTCGTCGACGCTGGACGCGACCTCGTCGGCCAGCAGCGTCACGCGGCCGTCATCGTCGAGCCGGGCGATGCCGACTCCCGTTTCGTCGCAAGAGCTTTCGATGGCCAAGATGATCATTGGGCACCCCGCCGCATCGTGTAGGCGTCGGCGCCGCTCGCTTTGTAGTAGCGCCGGCGCAGGCCGATCTGTTCGAAGCCGACGCTGCGGTACAGGCCGATCGCCGTCTCGTTGTCGGTGCGCACCTCGAGGAAGACGACGCCCCCGCCGGCGAAGGCCAGCAGCTCGTCGAGCAGCCTGCGCCCGATGCCGCGGCCCTGATAGTCGGGGTCGACGCCGATGGTGTGCACCTCGTATTCGAACGGCGGCGTGCGGCCCAGCCGCGAGATTCCGGCATAGCCGACGAGCGTGCTACCCACCCGTGCGCCGACGTAATGGTTGTGCCGGCTGGCCAATTCGCGGTTGAAGGCCGCCGCGGGCCACGGGTCGTCACCGTCGAACAGCTGACGTTCCAGCTCGGCGCAGCGCGCCGCGTCGGCGGGCGTCAAGGCGCCGAGCGTCACGGGCTCGCTGGGCGCGGTCATCGTGGGGCCGCCATCGGTTTGGCGTCCGGGCGGCGAAGATACAAGGCCACCAACGGCAATGGGCGCTGCGACCAGTCGGGCACCGCGGCCACCAGGCCGCCCGGCGTCGGGTGGGTGGGCCCGGTCACCGGCAGGCCGAACAGCGCGGCGTGCTCCGGCGACCCGGCGACGGCGCGCGCGGGGCCGGGGTCCACGTCGGCCGGGGCGTTGACGCCCGGACCCGCCATCCGCAAGCCGTCGCGGTAGCGGGCCCAATAGACCTCGCGGCGGCGGGCGTCGGTGACCACCAGCACGTCGCCCGTGGTGCGCACCCCGATCGCGTCCAGGCTGCACACCCCGCGCACCGGGATGCCCAACGCGTGCCCGTAGGCGGCGGCCGTGGCCATCCCGGCCCGCAGGCCGGTGAACGGCCCGGGTCCGCAGCCGACCACGACGGCGTCCAGGTCGGTCATGGACAAGCCCGCATCCTCAAGGGCGGCAAGCACATTCGGGGTCAGGCGTTCGGCGTGCGCCCGGGCGTCGACGGTGACGCGTTCGGCCAGCACCGTCAGGTCGGCGCGGCGCACGATCCCCGCGGTGACGGCCGGGGTGGAGGTGTCCAGGGCCAGAATGCGATTCACGACCGGCTCCACTGCCACGACGCGATCCGCACGTCGGATCCGCTGAGGCGCTCCAGGCGAACGTCGAGGTGCCGCTCGGCGAGGCGCTCGACGAGACCCTCACCCCACTCGACCACCACGACCGCGTCGTCGAGCTCGGTGTCGAGGTCCAGCGAGTCGAGCTCACCCAGCAGGTCGGCGCCGTCGGTATCCAACAGCCGGTACATGTCGACGTGAATCATCGCCGGTGCGCCCGGCCGCCGCGGCGGGTGGACCCGCGCCAGCACATAGGAGGGCGAGGTGACCGGGCCGTCGACGTCCATCGCCGCGGCAATCCCCTTGGCCAGCACCGTTTTTCCCGCTCCCAGCGGACCGGTGAGCACCACGACGTCGCCCGCACACAGCTGCGCGCCGAGCCGCGACCCGAACGCGATGGTGTCCTCGACGCGTTCGAGGGTGGCCGTGCCGCCCGACTCAGCCACGACGGCGCAGCCTCTCGCGCAGCCACCGGGCCGCCAGCGCGGTGCGGCCCGGGGTGGCCCGCTTGACCAGCCGGACCAGCCCGTGATTGATCGCCTCGGGCTTGTCCAGCAGCGCGAGGTGGCTGGCCCCGCGAACGATGACCAGCTCGGACTGCGGCAGTGATGCCGCCATCTTGCGGGAGTATTCGTCCGGTGTCAGCAGGTCGTGGTCACCGCAGGCGATCAGGGTGGGGATGCGCAGCAGGGTCCACAGCCCGGCGGTCTCGTCGTGGGCCTCCAGGGCGTCCAGGAACTCGACCATGGTCGGGATCGGGGTGCCGTTCATCATCCGCTGCGAAAAGGCGTCCAGGCTCCGGCTCACGTGCAGGTCGCTGTAGGAGGCGGCCCGCAGGATCGGGCCGATCAGCGACCGCGACACGTTGCGGCCGCGGTGCATCAGCTTCGGCGCGGACCGCGCGGTGAACCGAAACGCTTCCAGCGCAGGGTTTTTCAAGATTTCGCCCAGCGGTGAGCGGGCGACGCCCTCGGCCGCCGAGCTGATCAGCGCGGCCCCCACGATCCGCCGCCCGTACTGGTCGGGGAATTGGCGCGCGTGCGACAGCACCGTCATGCCGCCCATCGAGTGGCCCACCAGCACCACCAACCCGCGCGGTGCGACCACCTGCAGCACGCTTTCCAGGTCTTTTCCGAGCTGGGTCAGCGTGTAGCTCTCGGGCGGGGCCTCGTCGGATTTGCCGTGCCCGCGCTGGTCGTAGAACACCATCCGGACGCCGGGGCCAAGGTGGTGGGGCAGCCGCGTCCGCTGAAAGTGGAAGGCGCCCATCCGAAGACAGAAGCCGTGGACGAAGACCATGGTCAACGGGGCGTCCGCCGGGCCGGCCTCGCGGATGGCGAGCGACACGCCGTCGGGGGTGGTGACCACCGAGCGGCGGTCGTCGTCGATCCGGTCGAAATCCTCGTCGGCGTACGGGTCTTCGGCGCCGTGGGTGCGCTGGATCATCGAACGGCGGGCGGAGGCTCCGACGATGGTGGCGAGGGCAGTCACCCCCGCCCCTCCCGCAAGCCATGCCCCCTTCTGGCGCCTGCGGGCTCTCTCACGGCTCAATGGTTCGCGCCTCGCGGTAGGTCCGGGTGATGCGCCCGCGCGGGCTGGTCACCACTTCGTAATGGATGGTGCCAAGCAGGTCGGCCCAGTCCTGCGCGGTGGGTTCCCCGCGGTTGCCCGGGCCGAACAGGATGGCCTCGTCGCCCTCGGCCACGTCGGGCCGGCCGGGGCCGAGGTCGACGACGAACTGGTCCATGCAGATTCGCCCCACCCCGGGCCGTCGCTTGCCGTTGATCAACACCTCCAGCCGCCCCCCCAACGAGCGGAAGATGCCGTCCGCGTAGCCCACCGGCAACAGCGCCAGATTCGTGTCACGCTCCGCGGTCCAGGTGTGCCCGTACGAGACGCTCTCACCGGCGCTGATCGACTTCACAAGCGCCACAGGGCATTTCACCGTCATCGCCGGGACCAGCCCCATGTCGCCGAGCTCGGGGACGGGGCTCAGGCCGTACACGGCGACGCCGGGCCGCACCAGGTCGAAGGCCAGATCGGGACGCGACATGGTGGCCGACGAGTTGGCCAGGTGGGCGACCTCGAACCGCACCCCCTGCTCGCCCGCCTGCGCCAGCATGTCGCTGAAGCGTTGGGCCTGAAGGTCATTGACGGGGTTGGCCGGTTGGTCGGCGAACACCATGTGGGACATCAGCCCGCGCAGCCGGATGGCCTCCTCGGCGACCGCCCGGCGCAGGGCGGTCAGCATCGACGGGTACCGCGCGGGGTGCACGCCGTTGCGGTTCAGCCCGGTGTCGACCTTGAGGGTCACGGTCCCGGTGCGGCCCGTGCGGCGCGCGGCGTCCAGCAGCTCGCCCAGCTGGCGCTCGGACGACACCGCGATCTCCACGTCGGAAAGCAGCGCGGGCCCGAAGTCGATGCCGGGCGGGTGCAGCCAGGCCAGCACCGGCGCGGTGATGCCGTCGGCGCGCAGCGCCAGCGCCTCGGCGACGGTGGCGACGCCCAGCTCGACCGCCCCGCCGGCGAGCGCCGCGCGGGCGGACTGGCTGGCGCCGTGGCCATACCCGTCGGCCTTGACGACCGCCATCACCTGCGCGCGCCCCGCGTGCTCGCACAACACCCGCGTGTTGTGCTCAATGGCGCCCAGGTCCACCAGGGCCTCGGCGAGGACGCCCGGGGTCAGGGATATCGGGGTAACGGCCACGGCGGCCATTGTCCCAGAAGTGCCGAACCGCCCGTCGAGCGTCGACTTGTTGGCGAACATCCGGCCTGGTCAGCCCAACAAGTCGACGTTGGGCGCGCAACCTAGTGCGCGAAGTGCTGCGCGTCGTAGTGCCCGCCCGGCTTGACCTTGTCCAGCGACGCGAGCGCCGAGGTGGCGTCGTCGTGCAGCGCCCGGGCCAGGTCGGCGGACAGTCCCTCGCGCACCACGATGCGCAGCACCGAGACGTTCGTGGCGTTGTCGGGCATCGTGTAGGCGGGCACCTGCCAGCCGTAGGTGCGCAGCTCGTGGGAGACGTCGAACTCGGTGTAGCCGCGGTCCTTGGCCAGCCGGAAGGCGACCACGGGGATCGCAGAGCCGTCCGAGATCAGGTCGCAGTGATCGCTGACCCGCAGTTGCTCGCCCAGCCAGCGGGCCGTCCCGGACAGCGCCTGCATCACCTTGGTGTAGCCGTCGCGGCCCAGCCGCAGGAAGTTGTAGTACTGGCCGACCACCTGGTTGCCCGGGCGGGAGAAGTTCAGCGTGAACGTCGGCATGTCGCCGCCGAGGTAGTTGACCCGGAACACCAGCTCCTCGGGCAGGTGCTCCTTGCTGCGCCACACCACGAACCCGACGCCGGGGTAGGTCAGCCCGTACTTGTGCCCGCTGACGTTGATGGACACCACCCGGGGCAGCCGGAAGTCCCACTTGAGCTCCGGGTGCAGGAACGGCACCACGAACCCCCCGCTGGCGGCGTCCACGTGCACGGGCACGTCCACGCCGCCGTCGGCCGCCAGCTTGTCCAGCGCGCCGCAGATCTCGGCGACGGGTTCCAGCTCGCCGGTGTAGGTGGTGCCCAGGATGGCCACCACGCCGATGGTGTCCTCGGCGCCGGCGTCGACGACCTGCTCGGGGGTGATGACGTAGCGCCCCTCCTCCATCGGCAGGTAGCGCGGCTCGACGTCGAAGTAGCGGCAGAACTTCTCCCAGACCACCTGGACGTTGGATCCCATCACCAGGTTGGGGGTGCGGCCCTTCCATTCCTTGCCGGCCCTCTGCCGCCACCGCCACTTCATGGCCAGCCCGCCCAGCATGACCGCCTCGCTGGAGCCGATCGTGGACACCCCGCAGGCGCTGTAGGGGTCGGCGTCGTTCAGGCCGTCGGCGTGGAACAGGTCGGCCACCATGCACACGCAGCGCTGCTCGATGGCCGCGGTCGCCGGGTACTCGTCCTTGTCGATCATGTTCTTGTCGAACGTCTCCGCCATCAGCCGCCCGGCCTCGGGGTCCATCCAGGTGGTCACGAAGGTGGCCAGGTTCAGCCGCGAACTGCCGTCGAGCATCAACTCGTCGTGGATGAAGCGGTAGGCGGCCTCCGGGTCCATCGATTCGTCGGGCATCCGCAGCGCGGGCACCGGCGCGGTGAACAGCCGGCCGGTGTAGGCGGGGGCGATGGCGTGCGCGGGCAATGAAGGATGTTGGGGCACTTGGGATCCTCTCGTTATAGGGCGGCCAGCGCGGCCCTGATGTGCGGCACGATCCGGGACGCCGACGTCGGCGCGTCACCGGGGCCCGGGTCGGCGGCCGACAGCGCCGCGGCCCGCGCGTGGACGAACGCGGCCGGGGCCGCGGCCTCCGCGGCCGGCAGGCCCGCCGCGAGCAGCGCGCCGATCATGCCGGACAGCACGTCGCCGGAACCGGCGGTGGCCGCCCAGGATTGGCCGGCCGGGTTGAGGTACACCGGGCCGCCCGGATCGGCGATCACGGTGACGTTGCCCTTGAGCAACACCGTGACACCGAGGGCGTCGGCCAGCTTCCGGCACGCGCCCACCCGATCGTCACCGGGCGGATTGCCGGCCAGGCGGGCGAATTCACCCGCGTGCGGGGTCAGCACGGTGGGCGCCTGGCGGCCCGCGACCAGGTCGGGGTGCGCGGCCAGAATGGTCAGCGCGTCGGCGTCGACGATCACCGGCAGGTCGGTCTCCAGCGCGAACCACAGCGCGGCGGCGCCGGTGTCGTCGGTGCCCAATCCCGGTCCCACGACCCAGGATTGGACCCGCCCGGCCGACGCCGGGGTGGGTGACGCGATCACCTCCGGCCAGTGCGCGAGCACCTCCCGGTGCGCGCTGCCGGCGTAGCGGACCATGCCGGAGGTGGCCGCGACGGCGGCGCCGGTGCACAGCACGGCGGCGCCGGGATAGGTCGACGAGCCGGCCATCACGCCGGTCACGCCCTGGGTGTACTTGTCGTCGTGGGGGCCGGGCACCGGCCAGCGCGCGGCCACGTCGGCCGCCTCGAAGCCCACCAAGTCGGTGTCCGGCAGATCGAGCCCGATGTCGATCAGCTTCACCCGCCCGCAGTCGGCGAGCGCGTGCACGGGTTTGAGCCCGCCGAAGGTGACGGTGAGCACGGCGCGCACCGCCGGGCCCGGGATCGCCCCGGTCGCCGCGTCGACGCCGCTGGGGATGTCGACCGCGACCACCGGGATACCCGCGGCGTCGACCGCGGCGAACACCTGCGCCGCGGCCGGCCGCAGCGCCCCGGAGCCGGAGATGCCGACCACCCCGTCGATGACGAGATCGGTTGTGGGCGAGACGCTTTCGACGACACGGCCGCCGGACTTGATGAACGCCGCCAGCCCTTTGGCGTGGGTGCGTTCCGGATTGAGCAGCACCGCGTCGGCGGCGGCGCCGCGCCCGCGCACGAAGGTGGCGGCCCACAGCGCGTCGCCGCCGTTGTCACCCGAGCCGACGACCGCGCACACCCGGCGGCCGGACACCCCGCCGGCGCGGGCCCGCAGTTCGGCGACGATCTCGGCGGCCAGGCCGAAGGCCGCGCGCCTCATCAGGGCCCCGTCGGGCAGGCTGGCCAGCAGCGGCGCCTCGGCCTGGCGGATAGCGTCTACGGAGTAGTAGTGCCGCACCATTGCCACATTACGGGTCGGCGGCCGCGCGGATCAGGCCGATGCCTCGGGCGAGCGGCGCCGCCGCATCGCGGCCCGCAGCCGGGCCGGGCTGAGCTGCCGGGGGTCCATGTGCCGCGTCATCGGGTAGAAGCAGAGCCCGACGAGGATCGAGGTGAAATGCCCGATTGCGGTGAAGTTCAGCTCAATACGGTCCATCGTGATCAACGGAAAGCCGAAAATGATGAACAGCACGGCCAGATAGCCCCACCGCCACGGCGGCGCGATGTGATAGGCCAGCACCGCCATCACCCCGACCAGGAAGTAGCTCACGCCGATGTCGCGGGCGTTCACCAGCCGCTCCGACGCGTCGCGTTGCTCGATCGCCAGATACAGCAGACCCTCGCTGAAATAGGTGGACAGGATGTGGGCACTCAATCCCACTGTGAGCCAACGCAATTGACCGAGCCAGTGTTCGGCCGGCGCCAGGAACAGCGTGAACAGCAGCAGGTAGGGCGTCAGGTTGTACCCGTCGATCCACAACAGGCTGGAGAACAGCACGTCGAGCGGATCGCGCGCCAGCCCGTGGATGTTGGTGGAATGGTGCATCAGCATCTTGTGCAGTTGCCGCTGGGGCAGCCAGTGCTGCAGGAGCGTCGTGATCAGCAGGACGATGAGCCACCCGTAGGTCAGGGGCGCGCCGCTGACGTAGTGCCAGACCGCGAGGCCCATGCTGCGCAGTCGGGACCGCACCGGTGCATCCGTCACGTCATCACCTTCGCACGCTCGCGACGCGCCGTCCCGGTTAGACGGCAAACGCGTCAGGCCGACTTCGCCGGTGGTTCGGCGTCGGGACGCAGATGCCGCCACCAGCAGGTGATGTAGAGCAGCATCGAGATCACCAACACGACGAGCACCCAGAGCACGATCGTGATGTCGATCCAGCCGCCGAACGGCGGCGAGCCGGGAAGCGCGTTGCGCAGCGGCACCACCGCGAAAAGCATCGCCGCATACCACGTCGTCATCGGGGGCTGAAACTTTCGCCGGTTGCGCGCCGTCTGAACCGCGACGAACAGGCCCAGAGCGGCAATGGCGATCAGCACGCCGCAGATCACGACGCCGAACGCCGCAGCGCTCAGGGATCGTTGCAGGCTCACCCGGTACGGGCCGAGCCCGCCGCCGTTGTTGGCGTGGACCTGCCAGCCGGGAAGGTGGTTGACGAACGTCGCGGGCAAGCGCTCGGGGACGCCCCCCTCGCCGCCGTGCAACAGCTCGACCTCGATCGGCCCCGACTCGTAGCGGTCGAAGGGCCAGCGCTCGATCTCCCCGGCGATGGTCACCGGGACCGGAAACACCCCGGGCAGCATGCCCTTGGTCCAGCTGCGCCGGACCGGCGTCGCCGCGGACCGGACCCACAGGCTGAGGTCTTCATTGAGGTGCTGCGTCTGCGGGTCCAGCATGGACGATCCGGGCGAGATGGACAGGTTGAGCACCAGCACGCTGTAGTTCGATTGCACGTCTTCGACCGAAAACGTTGCGGTACTGGTGCTGCCCGCCGCCGGGACTTCGGCCCGGTGATGCGCCGTCCGGCTGTGGGCGTACAGCGCAACCGACGCGACGTATGCCGCGATGAGGGACGCGATGACACCGACGACGGCGAACCTCATGCTGGGTTCGCCGGCGCCGCGGTCACCTCGGGTCGCAGATGGCGCCACCAGCAGGAGATGTAGAGCAGCATGGACAACACCAGGACGACGAGCACCCAGAGCACCAGGGTGATGTCGATCCAGCCGCCGAACGGCGGCGAGCCGGGAAGCGCGTTGCGCAGCGGCACCACCGCGAAAAGCATCGCCGCGTACCACGTCGTCATCGGGGGCTGAAACTTCCGGCGGTTGCGCGCCGTCTGAACCGCGACGAACAGGCCCAGCCCTGCGATGGCGACGAGCACGCCGCAGATGACGAGGCCGAACGCCGCGGCGCTCAGCGAGCGGTGCACGCTCACCCGGTAAGGACCGGCCCCCTCGGTGGACACCTGCCAACCGGAAAGGTGGTTGACGAAGGTCACCGGCAGCCGTTCGGCGACGGTTTCGCTGCCGCCGCGCATGAGCTCGATCTCGACCGGCCCCGACCCGTAGCGGTCGAAGGGCCAATTCTCGATCTCCCCCGCGATGGTCAGCGGAACGGGAAAAACCCCGGGCAGCATGCCCTTGGTCCAGGTGCGGCGGGTCGGCGTCGCCACGGATCGCACTCGCAGACTGAGGTCTTGGTTGAGGTGCTGGGTCTCCGGATCCAGCAGGCCCGACGCGGGCGAGATGGACAGGTTGGCCATCAGCACGCTGTAGTTCGATTGAATGTCCTCGATCACCAGCGTGGCCGTGCTTCGGTCACCCGCCGCGGCGGTGTCCCGGTGGTGATGGTGTCCCCCGCTGTTGGCATACAACGCGACCGAGGCGACGTACGCCCCGACGACCCCCACGATCAGAGCCACGACGCCGAACTTCACGACCACCCCCTACTCGATTATCGAAAAACGTTGCAGCGAACGGGATTTCAACCCGAAGGCGCCGGGACCGGGTCGGGCGGCGGGGCGGGAACCTCGGGCTTCAGGTGCCGCCACCAGCAGACGATGTAAATCAGCATCGCGGTCACCAACGCGACGATCACCCAGAGCACGATCGTCACGTCGATCCACGCCCCGAAGGGTGGCAGGCCGGGCAGCGCGTTACGCAGGGGCACCACGGCGAACAGCATCGCCGCGTACCACGTCGTCATCGGGGGCTGGAACTTGCGGCGGTTGCGCAGCGTCTGGACGGCGACGACGACGGCGAGGCCGGCGATCGCGATGAGCACGCCGCAGATGACCATGCCGAACACCGCGGTGCTCAGCGCGCGCCGCACGTGCATGCGGTACGCCTCGTGGCCCGGGATCTTGGACATGGTGACCTTGAAGCCCGACAGGTGGTCGATGAGTCTGACCGGAATGAGTATGGGGGGCTTAGTCGTATCTCCACCGGGAAAGAGTTGCACCTCGATCGGCCCCGACTCGTAGTTGTCGAAGGGCCAGCGTTCCAGGTGACCGGCGATGGTCAGCGGCAGCGGGAAGACGCCGGGAAGCATGCCCGGCGAATAGTCCTTGCGACTGGGCTGGGCCGACGATCTGATTCGCAGCACCAGATCTTCCTTGAGGCGGTGGGTGACCGGATCCAGCAGCGAGGGCCCCGGTGCGACAGCCACATTGGCGACGACGGCGCTGTAGTTGGACTGCATCTCCTCCACGGTCAGGGTCGCCATGCTCTGGCTGGCGGTCTCCGCGTTGTCGCTCAGGGTGCCGGGGGCGGACCCTTCGACGGTGTCCTTGTAGAGGCCGATCAGCGCGATGTATGTCCCGAGAACGAGCACGATGATTCCCACCGTGGCGAGCCTTCTGACCGCCGGTCGCATGCTGCTCCTCACCCCATGGAGTTGCTGTTCCAGAGGGCAATCTAATGGAATGGCCGCGCATCTCGCGGCGATACGGCCGAAGCCGTTCGTTTGTCGGCGCCTATTCGACGGCCCCGATTGTCTCGTTCCTCCTCGCCGCGCAAGCGCGACGCATCGTCACTCGACGGTAACGGACTTGGCCAGGTTGCGCGGCTTGTCCACGTCGTAGCCGCGGGCCTGGGCCACCGACGCGGCGAACACCTGCAGCGGGATGGTCGACAGCAACGGCTGCAGAAGCGTTGACACCGCTGGAATTTCGATCAGGTGGTCGGCGTAGGGCCGCACGGTGTCGTCGCCCTCTTCGGCGATGACGATGGTGATCGCGCCGCGCGCCTGGATCTCCCGAATGTTGGACAGCAGCTTGGCGTGCAGCGTGGCCTGCCCCTTGGGTGAGGGCATGACGACGATCACCGGCAGGTCGTCCTCGATCAGCGCGATCGGGCCGTGCTTGAGCTCGCCGGCGGCGAACCCCTCGGCGTGCATGTAGGCCAGTTCCTTGAGTTTCAGCGCGCCCTCGAGCGCCACCGGGTAACCGACGTGGCGTCCCAGGAACAACACGGTCGAGGACTGGGCGAACCGATATGCCAGCGCGGCCACCGGCTCGATCATCGCGAGCACCCGCGCGACCAGGTCCGGCATCGACTCCAGCTCCTGGTACTCCCGCTCGACCTCGTCGGGGTATTTGGTGCCGCGGGCTTGGGCCAGCGCCAGCCCCACCAAGTAATTGGCGGTGATTTGGGCCAGGAACGTTTTCGTGGAGGCCACGCCGATCTCGGGGCCGGCGCGGGTGTAGAGCACGGCGTCACACTCGCGCGGGATCTGCGAGCCGTTGGTGTTGCAGATCGCCAGCACCTTGGCCTTCTGCTCCTTGGCGTGCCGGACGGCCTCCAGGGTGTCAGCGGTCTCCCCGGACTGGGAGATGGCGACCACCAGGGTGCTGCGGTCCAGCACCGGGTCGCGGTAGCGGAATTCGCTGGCCAGTTCCACTTCGACCGGCAGCCGGGTCCAGTGCTCGATCGCGTACTTCGCGAGCAGCCCGGAGTGATACGCGGTGCCGCAGGCCACCACGAACACCTTGTCGATCTCGCGCAGCTCCTGATCGGAGAGCCGCTGTTCGTCCAGCACGATCCGGCCGTCGACGAAGTGCCCCAGCAGGGTGTCGGCCACCGCGGCGGGCTGCTCGGCGATCTCCTTGAGCATGAAGTACTCGTAGCCGCCCTTTTCCGCGGCGGCCAGGTCCCAGTCGATGTGGAACTCGCGGTACTCGACATCGGCGTTGCCGTGGAAGTCGGTGATCCGGTAGCCGTCGGCGGTGAGCACCACGGCCTGGTCCTGGCCGAGTTCGATGGCGTCGCGGGTGTGCGGGATGAACGCCGCGACGTCGGAGCCGACGAACATCTCCCCGTCGCCGATGCCGAGCACCAGCGGGGTGGAGCGGCGGGCGGCCACGATGGTGCCGGGCTCGTCGGCGTTGGTGAACACCAGGGTGAAGTGGCCCTCCAGCCGGCGCAGCACGGCCAGCACCGAGGCGGGGAAGTCGCCGGCGGTCTCGCCGTGCCGGTACGCGTGCGCCACCAGGTGCACGGCGACCTCGGTGTCGGTGTCGCTGACGAATTCGACGCCCTCGGCCTCCAACTCGTGCCGCAGGCTGGGGTAGTTCTCGATGATGCCGTTATGGACGACGGCGATCTTGCCGGCGGCGTCGCGGTGCGGGTGCGCGTTGCGGTCCGTCGGGCGCCCGTGGGTGGCCCACCGGGTGTGGCCCAGGCCGGTGGTTCCGCCAAGCGATTCGGCCGGCATCTGGGCGACCGCGTCCTCCAGGTTGGCCAGCCGGCCGGCCCGGCGGCACACGGTCAGCGTCCCGGCGCCGTTGACCAGTGCGATGCCCGACGAGTCGTAGCCGCGGTACTCCATCCGGCGCAGCGCATCCATGACGACCTGGCAGGCAGGCTGCTGCCCGACGTAGCCGACAATTCCGCACATTTGAACCAGGGTAGTGCAGGCCGCACCCCCAGCCCGCACTCCGCGGGTAGGGTTAGGCCGCCCACCTGCGCGAAAGGCCCGATTTGAGCGACCCGTACCGCCAGTTCTCCGTCCGGCTCACCGAGCACATCGGCGCCCTCGTGCTCTGGTATAACCGTCGCTACACCTTCACCGGCACACTCGAACAGTGCGAACGCGCATACCGCTCGGCGCAGACCCTCAACTTGCTGGCGGGTTGGTGGAGCCTGCTGTCGGTGCTGGTCATGAACTGGATCGCGCTGATCTCGAATTGGAACGCGATCCGGGAGGTGCGCAGGCTGGCCGCGCAGCCCGCCCCCGCCGGCTACGGCGCCGGGCCCGCCGCCGGCTACATCCCGGCCCCGCCCGCCGCCGGCCACATCCCGGCCCCGCCCGCCGCCGGCCCGCCGCCGGGTTGGTATCAGGACCCGTCGGGGCCCGGACAGCGCTACTGGGACGGGGCCCGGTGGACGTCGTGGACGCATCCGCCCGGTTTTCCGGCGCAAGGACGCTGAGCTTCCGCTTCACACCGTCTTCATAAACGGCAGAAACGTTTTTCACCTGATGTATTTGTGGCGTTTTCGCATGCGTCATCGCTCTAGCAATTCAGCTACTTAGAATTCTGCTTATCGGCTAGGACTGGCTCCCACCGAAGTCAGCAGAAAGGACGGCTCGTTGACGCCCGCAAGATGATCACCACCTGGGGAATCGCAGATCCACCGGTGAGAACGCGCGCAGCGCAACCATATCTTCTTCCACAATAACCGTTTAATACAGACATCAATGCCGATTGTCTAGCTACCCGGTAATCGCGTTTAACGCCTCGCCGTTAATTCGGCTTGGCCAGAAAATTCAAACTACGCGTAAACCGCTTGTTCATAACTGTTAATCCGAAATTCTGTATTCCTTCAAGGGGAGAATCATGACTGCTGTCCTGTTCGACGACGTGGTAACCAGCTCGCCCGCGCCCGCCCTGACGCTGGCTCCCGCGCCCACGACCACGCCCGCGCCCCGGCGCCGTCACCGTGCGCCGCTCAGCAGCGGCGACCCGATGGTGGACGCCGCGGCCCGGGTGCTGAGCATCCCGTTGCGCCACATGTACGCGGCGCTGTGGCGGGTGGGTGTGATCGAAGTCAGGGCCTAGCCGCGATGCGCTAACGTCGACGCGTGGCCCGCACCCGCAAGCTCTTCGCAGCCCTGCAACGCCGTGGCCCGCATCGCGTTTTGCGCGGTGACCTGGCGTTCGCCGGGCTGCCGGGGGTGGTGTACACGCCGGAGGCGGGGCTGAATCTGCCCGGGATCGCGTTCGGCCACGACTGGCTCACCAAGGCCGCCCGCTATGCCGGTCTGCTCGAACACCTGGCGTCGTGGGGCATCGTCGCCGGCGCACCCGACACCGAACGCGGCCTGGCCCCGTCCGTGTTGAATCTCGCCTACGACCTCGGCACCGCGCTGGACATCGTGTCGGGCGTGCGCCTGGGCCCGGGCAAGATCAGCGTGCATCCGGCCAAGCTCGGCGCCGTCGGGCACGGTTTCGGCGGGTCAGCCGCCGTGTTCGCCGCGGCCGGCATGCCGAACAAGCTGGCCGCGGCGGCGGCCCTGTTTCCCGCCGTCACCAGCCCCCCGGCCGAAGATCCGGCCCGGACGCTCAAGCTGCCGGGGCTGATCCTGACCGCGCCGGGCGATCCGCACTCGCTGACCTCCAACGCCCTGTCGCTGTCGCGCGCGTGGGACGCGGCCACGTTGCGCATCGTCAGCAAGGCCCAGCCCGGCGGACTGGTCGAGGGCCGGCGGCTGACGAAGGTGTTCGGCCTGGCTAGCCCGCACCGGCGCACGCAGCGGACCGTGCGCGCCCTGCTGACCGGTTACCTGCTCTACACGCTGGGTGGCGACAAGACCTACCGCGACTTCGCCGATCCCGATGTGCAGCTGCCCAAGACCGACGCGCTGGATCCCGAGGCGCCGCCGGTCGCGTTGGAAGAGAAGATCGTCGCGCTGTTGAAGTGACGCGGCATCTGGGTAATTGCCCAACTGTGCCGAACCGGATCGTCGAGGAAACCCGAAACGCCGCCCGTCGGTGCGGTCGTGGTATCTGTCGTTGATGCGAATCGGGATCGCTCTGGATTATTCGGGCGGCTTTCATCAGGCCGTGGACCGCGTGGTGGAACTCGAGAAGGCCGGCATCGACATCGCCGTGGTTGCCGAGGCGTACGCGTTCGACGCCGTGAGCCAGCTCGGCTATCTGGCCGCCAAGACGAACACCGTCGAGTTGGCCTCGGGGGTGTTTCCCATCTACATCCGCACGCCGTCGCTGCTGGCGATGACCGCCGCGGGCCTGGACTTCGTGTCCGACGGGCGATTTCGGCTCGGCATCGGCACCTCCGGGCCGCAGGTGATCGAGGGCTTCCACGGCGTGGAGTTCGACGCCCCGCTGGGCCGCACCCGCGAGATCGTGGAGATCTGCCGCAAGGTGTGGCGGCGGGAAAGGCTGCAGCACAACGGCAAGCAATACCAAATCCCGCTGCCCGCCGACCGCGGGACAGGTCTGGGCAAGTCCCTGCAGCTCATCAATCACCCCGTGCGCGAACGCATTCCGATCACGATCGCCGCGCTGGGCCCGAAGAATGTCGAGCTCACCGCCGAGATCGCCGAGGGCTGGCAGCCCGTGTTCTACCTGCCGGACAAGGCCGCGTCGGTCTGGGGCGACGCGCTGGCGGCCGGCGCGGCCAAGCGGGATCCCGCGCTGGGGCCGCTGGACGTGATGGTGCACGCGTCGGTGGCCATCGGCGACGACGTCGACGACCGGCTGGCGTGGGTCAAGCCGCAGCTGGGGCTGTATCTCGGCGGGATGGGCGCCAAGGGCCGCAACTTCTACCACGCCCTGGCCACCCGCTACGGGTTCGGCGACGTGGCCGACCGTATCCAGGAGCTGTACCTGTCGGGCCGCAAGAAGGAGGCGATCGACGCGGTGCCGGACGAACTGGTGCGCGGCATGTCGCTGGTCGGCCCGCGCGGATACGTCGCCGAACGCCTGGCCGCCTTCGCCGAGGCCGGCGTGACGACCATGTTGCTCAGCCCGCTGGGCAACGACCGCGCCGAATCCCTGCGTTTTATCGAGGAAATCCTGCAGCTGCGCCCCTCCTGAGCGGTCACTGCCCCGCCTGCGGCAGCTGGTCGGCGGCGATCTCGCAGGGCGTCTTGCCATCGGTCCCCGGCGGAGGCGGTTCGCCCGCCGGCGCCGCATCCGGCGCGGGCGCCCCCGGCGGCGGGGCCTCCGGCACCGGCGCGTCCGCCGGCATGGGCGCGTTCTCGGGCACCGGCACCTCCTCGGGCATTGGTGCACCCTCCGGCGTCGCCGCTTCGACCGGCTGCACCGCCCCGTCGGGTGTGGCCTCTCCTTTCTCCGCGGGCTCGTCGTCCGCGTCGTCGGGCTGAAAGGGGTCCTCGTCGAAGGCATCCCCGTCGTCGAGGGCATCCCCGTCGTCGAGGGCATCGGTAACCCCCGACCCGTCGCCCGTCGAGCCGATCAGCCCACCGACCGCATCGACGATCCTGCCGGCCAGCCCGAGCAGGCCGTCCCCGCCACCGCCGAGCCCGCCGGTGGATCCCGCGCCGACCGCCACGGGCGATGCGCTGGGCGGGGCCGGCCGCGGCGGCTGGTATCCGGGCCCGAGATCGCCCGGGGAGTCGAAGCGGGCGGTCGGACCT
>NZ_LZJX01000083.1:0-24355 GCF_001667595.1 Mycobacterium sp. E2989
AATTCGGCGTGTACGACTATGTCGACGGCATGGAGCGCCTGCTGCAGGCGGTCCAGGAACTGTCGCTGGCGCGCAGCCTTCCGGAGATCCAGCGCATCGTGCGGACCTCGGCGCGCGAGCTCACCGGCTGCGACGGGGCCACGTTCGTGCTGCGCGACAACGACACCTGCTACTACGCCGACGAGGACGCCATCGCGCCGCTGTGGAAGGGCAGCCGCTTCCCGATCGAGATCTGCATCAGCGGTTGGGCGATGCGGCATCGGGAAGCGGCGATCATCCCGGACATCTTCCGGGATTCGCGCATCCCGCAGGGCATCTACCGCGCGACGTTCGTCAAGAGCCTGGTGATGGTCCCGATCCGCAAGCTCGACCCGATCGGGGCCATCGGCAATTACTGGGCGCACCGGCACCCGCCGTCCGAGCAGGAGGTTCGCCTGCTGCAGGCCCTCGCGGACTCGACGTCGATCGCGATGGAAAACGTCCAGGTCTACTCCGAACTCGAGGAGCGGGTGCGCGACCGCACCGCGGAGCTTCAGAGAGCCAACGAGGAGATCAGCCGGCTGTCCGTCACCGACGAACTGACCGGGCTCAACAACCGTCGCGGCTTCTACCTGCTGGCCGAGCAGAAGCTGCGCGGCGCCCACCACCTCGGCCACAACTGCGTGCTCGCGTTCCTCGACGTCGACGGGCTCAAGCGGGTCAACGACGAACAGGGGCACGACGTTGGCGACGCCCTGATCAAGGATGTCGCCCGGGTGCTGCTTGGCGTGCGCCGCGAGTCCGACATCGTCGCGCGCCTGGGCGGCGACGAATTCTGCGTCATGGTCACCGAGAATGACGGCGGCACCGAAGCGGTCAAGGAGCGCCTCACCCGGGCCTTTCGCTCCTTCAACGCGAAAAGCGAGCGGCCCTACCGGCTTTCGGCCAGCATCGGCCTGGTGCAGGCGCCCGTCGCCGAACACGCGAGCGTGGACGAGTTGCTGGCCCAGGCCGACGAACTGATGTACGCCGAGAAGAGGGCCAGCCCGCACTCACGGCGCGCGGGATGAGCTCTAGCGCAAGCTAATCGGCGTCGGCGAGCCGCTGCTTGAGCGCCTCGAACTCGTCCTTGACGCCGGTCGGCAGCTTCTCGCCGACGAACTCGAACCACTCCTCGATCAGGGGCAGCTCTTCGCGCCACTCGGCGGTGTTGACCGCCAGCGCCTTCGCGACGTCCTCGGCGGCCACATCGAGGCCGTCCAGGTCGAGGTCCTCGGCGGTCGGCACGATGCCGATCGGGGTGTCCTGGCCGCCGGCCTTGTGCTCGATGCGGTCGACGATCCACTTCAGCACCCGGCTGTTCTCGCCGAAGCCCGGCCACAGGAACTCGCCCTTCTCGCCGCGGCGGAACCAGTTGACGAAGAACACCTTCGGCATCTTCGACTCGTCGGAGTTCTTGCCGAGGTCCAGCCAGTGCTGGAAGTAGTCACCCACGTGGTAGCCCAGGAACGGCAGCATGGCCATCGGGTCGCGGCGCACCGTGCCGACCTTGCCCTCGGCGGCGGCGGTCTGCTCGCTGCCCATGGTGGCGCCCATGAACACGCCGTGCTGCCAGTCGCGGGCCTGCGTCACCAGCGGCACCGTGGTCTTGCGCCGGGCGCCGAACAGGATCCCCGAGATCGGCACGCCCTGCGGGTCGTCCCACTCCGGCGCCAGGATGGGGCACTGCGACATCGGGGTGCAGTACCGCGAATTCGGGTGGGCGGCTTTGGTTTCCGTCTCGCGGATGTACCAGTCCTGACCCTTCCAGTCGATCAGGTGATCCGGCTCGCCCTCGAGGCCTTCCCACCACACCTCGTCGTCATCGGTCAGCGCGACGTTGGTGAAGACGGTGTTGCCCGCGGCGATGGTGCGCATCGCGTTGGGGTTGGACTTCCAGTTGGTGCCCGGCGCCACCCCGAAGAAGCCGAACTCCGGGTTGACCGCGTACAGCCGGCCGTCCTTGCCGAAGCGCATCCATGCGATGTCGTCGCCCAGGGTCTCGGCGCGCCAACCGGGGATGGTCGGCTGCAGCATCGCGAGGTTGGTCTTGCCGCACGCCGACGGGAACGCGGCGGCGAAGTAGTACGCCTTGTTCTCCGGGGAGATCAGCTTGAGGATCAGCATGTGCTCGGCCAGCCAGCCCTCGTCGTGGGCCATCGCCGACGCGATGCGCAGCGAGTAGCACTTCTTGCCCAGCAGCGCGTTACCGCCGTAGCCCGAGCCGTAGCTCCAGATCTCGCGGGTCTCCGGGAAGTGGGTGATGTATTTGGTGTCGTTGCACGGCCACGGGACGTCCTTCTGGCCCGGCTCCAGCGGGGCGCCCACCGAGTGCAGCGCCTTGACGAAGAACCCGTCGTCGCCGATCTTCTCCAGCGCGGCCTTGCCCATCCGGGTCATCGTGCGCATCGACACCACGACGTACTCGGAGTCGGTGATCTCCACGCCCAGCTTGGGGTCGTCGGCGCCGAGCGGGCCCATGCAGAACGGCACCACGTACATGGTGCGGCCCCGCATGCAGCCGCGGTACAGGTCGGTCATCAGGGACCGCATCTCGGCCGGGTCCATCCAGTTGTTGGTGGGACCGGCGTCGATCTCGCGCTCGGAGCAGATGAAGGTCCGCGACTCCACCCGCGCCACGTCGGACGGGTCGGACAGCGCCAGGTAGGAGTTGGGGTGCTTCTTCTCGTTCAGCTTGGTGAAGGTGCCCGCCTCGACCAGCTGACCGGCCAACCGGTCGAACTCTTCGGCCGAGCCGTCGGTGAACACCACGCGCTCCGGCTGGGTGAGCTCGGCGACCTCCTGTACCCACGACAGCAGCCCCTGATGTTTCGTGGGCGCGTTGTCCAAACCGGGAATGGTCGCTGAGGTCATCGAAGTCTCCTGAATTCTTCTGCGTCTCGGGCTTCTCGTTACAGCCATCGCGTATGCGGTCGCCCACACAACGGTGGACATGGTGGCGTTAACTACAGGTTATCGTGAGCAACTTGTCGGGGAAGTCTCGGGCAGGTATAAGCCTTCTCACAACAACGATTCAGAAGATCCCCCGGAATCGCCATCCCCGCTGAAAGAAGCCGGTTTTTCCGTCGCCTCGCTCGTCGCGTCCTTTTTCACGTCCGAAGCGGGCACATCAGACGCAGGTATACCCGATTCGCCGAGTTCCGCACGCACCGCGTCCAGGGCGGCCCGCACCGTGGGCATCTCCCGGTCCCGCGCCGCGGCGGCCCGCGAGGCGGCCATGGCGTGCGCGCGCAGCTCCCGGTCGATGGCGCTGACCTGGTCGCTTACCTCCGCGTTCTCCACCTCGTCCTGGGCCAGCACCGCCTTGCTCAGCACCGACTCGGCCACCAGCACCCGGGTGGCCACCAGCTCCTCGGCCACCGACCGCAGCGTGGAGGTCACGTCGCCCGCCCAGCGGTCCAGGACCGCCCGGTCGCGCAGCAGGCTGCGGAGGTTGACCACCAGCAGGGTGACCGCCAGCCCGATCGCCACGCAGGCCACGGCCGCGGCGACGGAAAGGGCGGGATTGAGGCGCGCGGCCAGCCCGCTCAGCAGCCGGCTCAGGGTCAGCGCCACGCCCAGGCCGAACCCGGCGCCCAGCAGCAGCATCAGCCAGGTCTCGTGCCGCCGCGATTTCAGCGGGGGCGGCGGGACGTCGACCGTCGGCAGCTGCTCGAGCGGCGGCAGCGTCGTCGCGACCCCCACCACCTGCGCCACGTCGGTGAGGTGGGTGGCGGTGCCGTCGTTCACTTCGGCGACCACCTCGTCCAGCCGCCCGCGCGCGTGCGCCTCGAAGTTCGCCATGGCGCGCCGGGACAGCCCGGCGGCGTCTTCCTGCAGTTCGCTGCGCACCGACGAGCTGCGGTTGCGCGCGAAGTGGGACAGCTGAACGCGGGCCTGCTGGATCTGGCCGCGCAGCGTGATGGTGCGCTCGGTCTTGGCCTCGCGCCGCTGCCGCAGGGCCGTGCTGCGCTCGGCGCGCAACGCGTCGACCCGTGCCCGCCGCCCGGCGCCGTCGGCATCGCGATCGAACCGCTGCGCGACCGTGTTGAGCCGGAACTCCCAGGCGCGCAGCCTGTTTCGGCGCGCGAGCTCGGGGTCGGCCAGCCGCGCCGAGAGCGCCGCCACCAGGTCGTCGACGTCCGGCTCGCCCAGGTCGGGCAGTGCGGCCGCGCCCACCCAGGGCACCTCGCCGTAGCGCGGCGCGTACGCGGCCAGCGTCTCGCGGTTCGCGGCGACGACGTCGCGCCACCCCCGGTGCACGTCGATCTTGGACACCACGCCGACCACGGCATCGGTCTGCGCGACGGCGGCGTCCAGCAGCGCGCAGTCCGACGGCGTCAGATGGGCCGCCGCGGACACGACGAACACCACCGCCATCGGCACGTCACCGGGCCCCAGTTCCGCGGACTCGACGAACTTGTGCTCCGGCAGCCGTTCGGCCAGCGCCGCGGCCACCGCACTGACCCCGGCCATCCACGGCCCGGTCACCAGCACCACGTCGCGGCGGTGGATGGCCGGGGCGTCCAGCTCCGGTCCGATGCCCGCCACCAGCGCGTCGACCTGGGCCACCGGATCGTCGTGCGTCTCGCCGCTCACCGCCAGTCCCCCCCGGCGAGCGAACCGCAGGTCTGCGACCACAGCCGCATCGATCCCCTGGCGATGTCCGCCCCGCAGGCGCGGTGCAGGTCGCTCGCCGCCGCGCGGCTGTACCGCTGCCAGCGCACCGCGCGCGGCAGGTGCGCGGACGGGTCGCCGTCCCAATCCGCCGGTCCCGCGTTGTCCCGGTCCAGCCCGGCCGCCGCGGCCAGGTCGACGGCGGCCGCCATGCGGGCGAGCACCGTCTCGTCGCGGGACAGGAACCCGCTGATGGTCTCGTCGCCCACCGCGAGCGCCTCCAGATCGGCGACGGCCTCGAGCACCCGCTGGTAGCGCGTCTCGGCGCCGGCGATCGAGAGGCGGGACAGCACGGCGTCGACCCCGCTCGTCCGGCGCAGCAGCGCCCGCACCTGCGCGGGCGTCCGGCCCTGCCGGACCGCGGCGACGCCGAGCGCGATGCCGAACAGATCCAGGGTGGCCAGCAGGCGCAGCCGCATCTCGGCCGGCACGGGGTTGTCCGCGGACAGGAACCCGGCGAACGAGCCGTCGAGGGCGGCGGCGGCGCCGGGATGCGCGGCCAGCGTCCGCAGCGCCGCCCACAGCGGGGCGTCCAGGCCGTCGAGCGCGGCGACGGCGAGCAGCGCGGCCAGCGGAACCATGGGCGCGCCGGCGACCTCGGCGAGCTCGGCGCAACGGGTCCGCGCCGCGGCGATGGGCCCGTCGCCGCGGGAGAGCGGCCCGGCCAGGTCCGCCTTGTTCAGCACCGCAAGCACCGGGCGTTGCGCGGCGGCGATCGCGTCGACGTCTTCGGGCTTGACCACCTCGGTGGTCACGTACACGACGAGGTCGGCGTCATCGGCGGTGGTCACCGAGATCCCCGCGGCCGTTCCGACGCGGTCCAGCGCCCGGGCCACCGTGGCGCAACCCACGCCGCGGCGTCCCCGGACGTGCACGCGCAGCGGCGCGGCGGTCCGCTCGGCGATGGCCGTCACCCGTGGGTCGGCGTGGCCGGCGGCGAATCGCGCCAGCTCGTCGACGAAATCCCGGTGTCCTTGTCCCCTCATGGTCCTCTCATGTCCTGCGTGCGGTGCGACGGTTCCGACCCGGGGGCCGATCGGAGTTCCACCGAATCGTGGCACTTGCGTCACTTTGATGCGAGCCACCGTCTGACTGTTACCAGCTGAAGGCAACTGTTGGGTATCAATCTGGACCAGGGGCGGCTACATCACTCGGTTATGGGTCACGATGGACAAATGCATGCGCAACCCGGGGTGGGAATGTGTCGGGTCGCGCCGGAGGAGCAAACGGACGACCGCCGCGACCAGCGCTATCTTCCGGCATCGACGTTTCGCTCCCGACGGTCGGCCCTGTCCGACGCCCAGCGGCAGACGTGGGAACGGCGGTGGCCGGAGCTCGGTCTGTCCCTGGGGGGCGGCGAAAGCGATGACCCGTCGCCGCTGGACACCCGCGCATGGTTCGGCCGGCAGGCGCCGCTGGTGCTCGAGATCGGTTGCGGCAGCGGCACTTCGACGTTGGCGATGGCCAAGGACGAGCCCGGTATAGATGTGATCGCGGTGGAGATCTACAAGCGGGGGCTGGCGCAACTGCTCTGCGCGATCGACCGCGAGGGGGTCGGCAACATCCGGTTGATCCGCGGCAACGCGGTCGACGTGCTGCAGCGGCTGATCCCGTCCCGCTCCCTGACCGGGGTGCGCGTCTTCTTCCCCGACCCCTGGCCGAAGGCCCGGCACCACAAGCGCCGGTTTCTGCAGCCCGGCACGATTGGCCTGATCGCCGACCGGTTACTCCCTGGTGGTGTCCTCCATGCCGCGACGGACCATGCCGGCTACGCCGAGCACATCGGCGCCGTCGGCGATGCCGAGCCGCGGCTGTCGCGCGTCGACGACGCAGGCGGGTTGCCGATCTCGGTGGTGCGGCCGACCACCAAATACGAGACGAAAGCCCACGATGCGGGAAGCGCCGTCACCGAATTCATCTGGCTACGACATGAGTAGGCGATGACCATGAGCCTGGCGGAAGAAAAGACCGTGGCAGAACAGCCGGTGGCGGTGTTGTCCGACGACGCGCTGGGCGGCTTCTCCCCACCGGGCGGGCGGGTGTTGCTGGTGTGGGACGCGCCCAACCTCGACATGGGGCTCGGCTCGATCCTGGGTCGACGCCCCACCGCGCTGGAGCGCCCGCGGTTCGACGCGCTGGGCCGCTGGCTGTTGGCGCGCACGGCCGAGGTCAGCGCCGGCCGGCCGGGCGTCGTGGTCGAACCCGAGGCCACCGTGTTCACCAACATCGCGCCGGGCAGCGCCGACGTCGTCCGCCCGTGGGTGGACGCCCTGCGCAACGTGGGGTTCGCGGTATTCGCCAAGCCGAAGATCGACGAGGACAGCGACGTCGACCGCGACATGCTCGCCCACATCGAGCTGCGGCGCAGCCAGGGGCTGGCGGCGCTGGTGGTGGCGTCGGCCGACGGCCAGGCATTTCGTCAACCACTGGAGGAAATCGCCCGCACCGGAGTCACCGTCCAGGTCATCGGATTTCGCGAACATGCGAGTTGGGCGCTAGCGTCGGATACCTTGGACTTTGTCGACCTGGAAGACATCAACGGTGTGTTCCGGGAGCCGTTGCCGCGAATCGGCCTGGATTCGCTGCCTGACCAGGGAGCATGGCTGCAGCCGTTCCGGCCGCTGTCCGCTCTGTTGACCGCACGTGTGTGACACTGGCTTGAAAAACCGAAACGTACCGTGCGGGTCGTCAACGATCCAGTAAGGAGCTTGCGTGTTCGCCTGGTGGGGTCGAACTGTGTACCGGTACCGGTACATCGTGATCGGGGTCACGGTAGCTCTGTGCCTGCTGGGCGGCGTTTTCGGGATGAGCCTCGGCAAGCATGTCACACAGAGCGGCTTCTACGACGAGGGCAGCCAATCCGTGAAGGCCTCGGTGCTGGGCGACCAGACCTACGGCCGCGACCGCACCAGCCACATCGTCGCCACCTTCACCGCCCCCGAGGGCAAAACGGTGGACGACCCGGCCTGGCGGGACAAGATCGTCGCGCAGCTCAACAAGTTCAAGACCGACCACGCCGACCAGGTCGTCGGCTGGGCCGGCTGGCTGGCCGCGCCCGATAGCACCAACCCGTTGATCAAGGGGATGGTGAGCGAGGACCGCAAGCACACCTTCGTGTCCATCCCGCTCAAGGGTGACGACGACGACAGCATCCTCAACAATTACAAGGCCATCGCGCCCGACCTGCAGAAGCTCGACGGTGGAACGGTGGCGCTGGCCGGGCTGGAGCCGATCGCCAACGCCCTGACCGGCACCATCGCCACCGACCAGCGCCGCATGGAGGTCCTCGCGGTCCCGATGGTGGCGGTGGTCTTGTTCCTGGTGTTCGGCGGTGCGGTCGCCGCGGGCCTGCCGGCGATCGTGGGTGGGCTCAGCATCGCGGGCTCACTGGGCATTCTGCGGCTGGTCGCCGTTTTCGGGCCGGTGCACTATTTCGCCCAGCCGGTGGTGTCGCTGATCGGCCTGGGTATCGCGATCGACTACGGGCTCTTCGTGGTGAGCCGGTTCCGAGAAGAGATCGCGGAGGGTTACGACACCGAGACCGCCGTGCGGCGCACCGTGATGACGGCCGGGCGCACCGTGACGTTCTCGGCGGTCCTGATCATCGCGTCGAGCGCCAGCCTGCTGGTGCTGCCGCAGGGCTTCGTGCACTCGCTGACCTACGCGATCTTCGCCGCCGTCGGGCTCGCCGCGTTGCTGTCGATCACGTTCCTGCCGGCCTGCCTGGGCATCCTCGGCCGCCACGTCGACGCGCTGGGCGTGCGGACCGCATTCCGGGTGCCCTTCCTGCGGAACTGGAAGTGGTCGCGGGCCTACCTGAACTGGCTGGCCGATCGGCTGCAGAAGACCAAGACCCGCGAAGAGGTCGAGGCCGGGTTCTGGGGCAAGCTCGTCAACTGGGTGATGAAGCGGCCGCTGGCGTTCGCCATCCCGATCGCCGTCGCCATGATTTTGCTGGTCATCCCGCTGAGCAACCTGTCGTTCGGCGGCATGAGCGAAAAGTACCTGCCGCCAACCAATCCCGTGCGTCAGGCGCAGGAACACTTCGACAAGCTCTTCCCCGGCTACCGCACCGAACAGCTGACGATGGTGATCCAGAGCACCAATCACAGCAAGGTCACCGACCAGCAGGTCGCCGACATCCGCAACAGGATTTCCTCGATCGGCGGGTTCACCGACAAGACCTGGGAGGAGCGGCCGTGCCCGACCATTGCCGGCAACCCCTGCGTCGCCGGACCGAACGGCACGACGGTGCCCAAGGACGGCTCGGTGCGCGTGATCCAGAACGGCCTGGTCAATAAGAACGACGCCGCCAAGAAGATCAGCGAACTCCGGGCGATAAATCCGCCGAAGGGCTTCAACCTCTATGTCGGCGGCACCCCCGCCCTGGAGCAGGACAGCATCCACAGCCTGTTCGACAAGGCCCCGCTGATGCTGGTGCTGCTGCTGGGCGCCACGCTGCTGCTGATGTTCCTGGCGTTCGGGTCGGTGGTGTTGCCGGTCAAGGCGGTGCTCATGAGCGCGCTGACGCTGGGGTCGACGATGGGCATCCTGACGTGGATCTTCGTCGACGGCCATTTGTCCGGCGTACTCAACTTCACGCCCACCCCGCTGATGGTGGTGGTGATCGCGCTGGTGGTCGCGGTGGGCTTCGGCCTGGCCACCGACTACGAGGTGTTCCTGGTGTCGCGCATGGTCGAGGCGCGCGAGCGCGGCATGTCGACCGCCGAGGCCATCCGGATCGGCACCGCGACAACCGGGCGCCTGATCACGGCCGCCGCCCTGGTGCTCGCCGTCGTGGCCAGCTCGTTCGTGTTCTCCGACCTGGTGCTGATGAAATACCTGGCGTTCGGGCTGATGGCGGCACTGCTGCTGGACGCCACCGTGGTCCGGATGTTCCTGGTGCCGTCGGTGATGAAACTGCTCGGCGACGACTGCTGGTGGGCCCCGCGCTGGGCCAGGCGGCTGCAGAACCGGATCGGGCTGGGCGAGATCGACCTGCCCGACGAGCGCAAGCGGCCGACCCTCAACGGGCGCCCCGCCCGCCCGCCGGTGTCGGCCAGCCTGGCCGCGGCCGCGCCGCGCGCACCGCACGATCCCACCCACCCCGCGGCCCTCGAGCCGTCGCGCGCGACGCGCCCGGGCCCGGCCGAGCCGAAACCCGGTCAGGAAGTGCCCGCGGGCGCGGCGATGCGCGCCCCGGCGCAGGCGCCCGACGCCGCGCGGTCGCAGACCCGGCCGCCGACGGAGGCCAAGACGACGCGGCTTTCGGTGCCCAACGCCGGCCCCGCCAACCCGGCGCCGCCGGCGCCCGCGCGGCCTGTCACCCCGGGCCCCGCGGCGCCACCGCCGCCGCCATCCGGCGGCCAGACCCGCGCAATCCCGGTGCCCGGCAATCGATCTGACGCCGGCGACGCCGAACCGACCACCGCGTTCCCGTCCGCACGGTCGGAGGGCAACGACTCCGAACCGGCCACCGAGAAGCTCACCTCGCACCCACAGGGCGACAACGGCGACGCGCGCCAGCGCCGGCGCTCCGGCGGCGGCGTGTCCGCCCAGGACCTGCTGCGGCGCGAGGGACGGCTGTAGATCCCGGTCCGGCTAGGTTTCCGGTTTGTCCGGTTCCGCCTGCAAGATCGTGCCCTCGTCGGCCTCCTCGGCCTGCTTCTCGGATTCGGCGGCCGGGTCCGGGGCGGTCAGCACCTGGATCGCGTTGTTGAGGAACGCCACTGTCGGGACGGCGAGCAGCGCGCCGACGATGCCGGCGAGCACGCCGCCGGTGGAGATCGCCAGCACCACCGCGAGCGGGTGAATCGACACCGCGCGGCCCATCACCAGCGGTTGCAGCACGTGGGCCTCGAGCTGGTTCACGGCGATCAGCAGACCGAGCGTGATCAGCGCGTAGACAACGCCTTTGGCCAGCAGGGCGACCACCACGGCGAGCAGGCCGGACACCAACGCACCGATCAACGGGATGAAGGCGCCCAGGAACACCAGCGAGGCCAGCGGCAGCGCCAGGGGTATGCCCATGATCGCCAGGCCCGTGCCTACGCCGGCCGCGTCGGTGAGCGCCACCAGGAAGGTGGCCCGCACGTAGCCGGTCAGCGACCCGTAGCCGGCGCGGCCCGCCTCGCTCACCCGGTCGCGGACGTCGGCCGGAACGATCCTCGAGACGTAGGCCCAGATGTTGCGCCCGCCATAGAGGAAGAAGATCAGCGTGAACAGCACCAGCACCGCCGCGGTGACCAGTTCGGTGATGGTGGCCGCCGTGGACAGGGCGCCGCTTTCCAGCTTCGCCTGGTTGTTGCGCAGCGCCTCGATCGCGGCGTTGCCCGCGTTGTCGATCTGTTCGCGGCGCAGGTGCGCCGGCCCGTGGATGAGCCAGCGCCGGGTGGATTCGATGCTGTGGGTCACCTGTTCGGTCAGGCCCGGCAAACCGTCGACGAACTGGTTGACGACGAACGCCAGAATGCCGCCAAGGAGCGCGAAGCCGCCGAACAGCACCAGCGTCACCGCGCCGCCGCGGGGCAGGCCGCGTCGATCCAGCCAGTCGACCACCGGCAGCAGCAACGCGCTGAGCAGCAGCGCCACCAGTACCGGGACGACGATGACCTCGAGCTTCTTCACCACCCACAGCAGGGCGACCAACGCGGCGAGGATCACCAGCAAACGCCAGGCCCAGGCTGCGGTCTTGCGGACAATGGGTTCGACCGAAGCGTCGTCGGTGTTTGCTGGCATGGCGTGAGCCTATCCGGCGGGCGGCGGCGCCAAACGTGCGCGGACTCCACCGCGCGCCGCCCGGGCGCGGCCATGCCGCCACGATCCGGTTACGACCCCGGAACTTCCCAGACACGGTCGGCCCCGCGCGACGATCCCCGCGCCACCTGCACCGTTACCCTAAATCACGTGCCGCACGACGCACCGGCCCGCAATCTCGACTTCCCGCGCGAAGAGACCCCGCGCGGGAAGTACTGGTGGGTGCGCTGGGTGATCCTCGGGATCGTCGCGATCGTGCTTGCCGTGGAGGTCGCCCTGGGCTGGCGTCAGCTGGCCAAGGCGTGGACGAGCCTGTACGAGGCGAACTGGTGGTGGCTGCTGGCATCCGTCGTCGCATCCGCCGCGTCGATGCACAGCTTCGCGCAAATCCAGCGCACCCTGCTCCGATCGGCCGGGGTGCACGTCAAGCAACTGCGGTCGGAGGCAGCCTTCTATGCGGCCAACTCGTTGAGCACCACGCTGCCGGGCGGGCCGGTGCTCTCGGCGACGTTTTTGTTTCGGCAGCAACGGATTTGGGGCGCCTCCACGGTGGTGGCGTCCTGGCAGCTGGTGATGGCGGGTGTCCTGCAGGCCGTCGGGCTGGCGCTGCTGGGCCTGGGCGGCGCGTTCTTCCTCGGCGCCAAGAACAACCCGTTCTCGTTGCTGTTCACCCTCGGCGGCTTCGTCGCGTTGCTGATCCTCGCCCAGGCGGTCGCGTCGCGGCCGGAGCTGATCGACGGGATCGGTTGCCGGTTGCTGTCGTGGGTGAACTCCGTGCGTGGCCGGCCCGCCGACACCGGCCTGGCGAGGTGGCGCGAGACCCTGATGCAGCTCGAATCGGTGAGCCTGAGCCGGCGCGACCTGGGCACCGCCTTCGGTTGGTCGATGTTCAACTGGATCGCCGATGTGGCCTGCCTCGGCTTCGCGGCCTACGCCGCCGGCGACCACGCGTCGGTCGCCGGGCTGACGGTGGCGTACGCGGCCGCCCGTGCGGTCGGCACCATCCCGCTGATGCCGGGCGGGTTGCTGGTGGTCGAAGCGGTGCTGGTGCCGGGCCTGGTGTCCAGCGGCATGTCGTTGCCCAACGCGATCTCGGCCATGCTGATCTACCGGCTGATCAGCTGGCTGTTCATCTCGGCGATCGGCTGGGTGGTGTTCTTCTTCGTGTTCCGCACCGAGAACGTCACCGTCCCGGACGATGAGGAGGCCGCGCCGGAACTCGAGCCGCCGGCGCCGCAGGTCCCGGCCGCCAACGATCCGACCGAGACCGCCCTGCAGGGCCCGTTACCGCCGGACCGCAGCCCCGAAGCCGGGAACTAGCCCGCGGTGTTGCCCCGCGGCGGCCCCGACAGCGGGTTGGCCGCCGGGGGGACCGGCGCCGGGGCCGCCGGCGGGCCGGCCAGCGGCAGCGCCCCCGCCGCGTTACCCGGCAGGCCACCGGCCGCGCCCTGCGCCTGCTGCATCATGCCCATCGCCTGGGTGGGCGAGATCGGCAGCTTGCACTGCAGCGAGAGGTTGGTCAACGGCTGGGCGATCGAGGTCATGTCGCCGGCGACCTTCGGGTTGGCCTCGAAGTAGGACTTCAGGCCGGTCATCGATTGCGGGCCGGCCTGCTGCTGCAGCATCGAGGTCATGGTCTGGTTGGTCTCCGGATGCGCGTCCAGGTAGTCGCCCATCGATTTGGAGACGGAACCAATCGTCCGGGCGATTTCACTGGCCGCGCACGGATCGTTGGCGCCCGTCGCCGGAGCCCCCGCCAGGACGGCCAGGGCGGCGCCCGGCACGACGGCGGCGATCAGCCCGGCGAGGATCCTGCGCCGCCCGGTCGCGGTGGCTCTCGTCATGGAAACTCCTTAGGTGTTCGCGGCATCGCGCGCAGCGCCGACGTGTGCGAACGGCTGCAATGGACGGCCCATCGATCGCGGAGTTCCCCATGGCCCCGCGGGCCATCCGACATCCTGCCATCGTCGGTCGCGGCCCTGCCAGCCCGCGGGATCGCGTGTGAGGAAACTCCCGCCCGGTAACCGCTTCACAACGAGTTGGCGGCGTCTTGACAACAACCCCGTCGCTGCAGCTCAGGAACCACGAAGCCGACATCATCCACAGGCCGCTGCGGTATCCTCGCCTGCACGCGTTGCGCGAGGGGAGTGAAGAAATCCAGCAGTTGATGATGCGCCTCAGCCGCAGCCTGCGTAAGTACCGCTGGTTGGTCTTCACAGGCTGGTTGCTGGCTTTGGTTCCGGCGGTCTACCTGGCCCTGACGCAGTCGGGGAATCTGACCGGCGGCGGTTTCGAGGTGGCCGGTTCGCAGTCGCTGCTCGTCCACGACCAGCTCGAGGAGCTCTACCACGACCAGGGCTCGTCCTCGCTGGCGCTGGTGGCGGCCCCGCGGCCGGATGCCAGCTACGCCGACATCAACGACGCCGTCGCGCTGCTGCGGAGCACCGCCGCCGAGCTGCCCGGCGTCTCGGAGGTGCCCAACCCCACCCAGCGGCCGCCGCAACCCGACCGGCCGTACGTGTTGTCGCTGCGGCTGGACTCCCGCAACACCAGCGACGTCGCCAAGCAGCTGCGCAAGAAGGTCGGCGTCAACGGCGACCAGCCCGGCCAGACCGCGGACGGCCGGGTGCGGCTCTACGTCATCGGGCAGGGCGCCCTGTCCGCGGCCGCGGCGCAGAACACCAAGCACGACATCGCCGCCGCCGAGCGCTGGAACCTGCCGGTGATCCTCATCGTGTTGCTGGCCGTGTTCGGCTCGCTGGCCGCCGCGGCGATACCGCTCGCGCTCGGCGTCTGCACGGTCGTGGTCACCATGGGCCTGGTCTACCTGCTGTCGTCCTACACGACCATGTCGGTGTTCGTGACGTCGACGGTGTCGATGTTCGGGATCGCGCTCGCCGTCGACTATTCGCTGTTCATCCTGATGCGGTTCCGCGAGGAGCTGCGGTCCGGCCGCGAGCCGCAGGACGCCGTCGACGCGGCGATGGCGACCTCGGGGCTGGCGGTGGTGCTGTCCGGAATGACGGTCGTCGCCTCGCTCACCGGGATCTACGTGATCAATACCCCGGCGTTGAAGTCGATGGCGACGGGGGCGATCCTGGCCGTCGCGGTCGCGATGCTGACGTCGACCACGTTGACCCCGGCGGCGCTGGCGACGTTCGGCCGGTCGGCCGCCAAGAGGTCGGCGTTTCTGCACTGGTCCCGCCGGCCCGACGGCGCCCAATCCCGGTTCTGGAACCGCTGGATCGGCTGGGTGATGCGGCGGCCGTGGATGTCGGCGCTGGCGGCCTCGCTGGTGCTGCTCGTGATGGCCGCCCCGGCTTCGTCGATGGTGCTGGGCAACAGCCTGCTGCGCCAGTTCGACTCGTCGCACGAAATCCGCGCCGGGGTGGGCGCGGCGGCCGAGGCCCTCGGCCCCGGCGCCCTGGGCCCGGTTCGGGTGCTGATCACGTTCCCCGACGGCGGCGCGGCCTCGCCCGAACACGGCCAGACCATCGGCGCGATCCGGCAGCGGATGACGCAGGCGCCCAACATCGTCTCGGTGGCCCCGCCGCAGTTCGCCGAGGACAACGGCAGCGCCCTGCTGTCGGCGGTGCTGTCGGTGGACCCCGAGGACATGCGGGCGCGCGAGACCGTCGGGTGGATGCGCGCGCAGCTGCCCAAGGTGCCCGACCGGGGAACCGCGCGAGTGGACGTCGGCGGCCCGACCGCCCTGATCAAGGACTTCGATGACCAGGTCTCCCAGACCGAGCCGTTGGTGCTGGCCATCGTCGCGCTGATCGCGTTCGTGATGCTGCTGGTCTCCGTGCACTCGGTGTTCCTGGCGCTCAAGGGCGTGCTGATGACCTTGCTGTCGGTCGCGGCCGCGTACGGCAGCCTGGTGATGGTGTTCCAGTGGGGCTGGCTGAAGGACCTCGGCTTCGCCCAGATCAGCTCGATCGACAGCACCGTCCCGCCGCTGGTGCTCGCGATGACCTTCGGGTTGTCGATGGACTACGAGATCTTCCTGCTGACCCGCATCCGGGAACGCTTCCTGCACTCCGGCAACACCCGCGACGCCGTCGCGTACGGCGTGAGCACCAGCGCCCGCACCATCACCAGCGCGGCCCTGATCATGATCGCGGTCTTCGTCGGCTTCGCGTTCGCGGGCATGCCGCTGGTCGCCGAGATCGGCGTCGCCTGCGCGGTGGCGATCGCGGTGGACGCCACCGTCGTGCGGCTGGTGCTGGTCCCGGCGTTGATGGCGATGTTTGCCCAGTGGAACTGGTGGATCCCCGGGTGGCTGTCCCGGATTCTGCCGTCGGTCGACTTCGACCGGCCGTTGCCCGCGGTAGACCTGGCCGACGTCGTGGTCATCCCCGACGACATCTCGGCCCTGACGGCGCCCAACGCCGACCTGCGGATGGTGCTCAAGTCGGCCGCCAAGCTCAAGCACTTGGCGCCCGACGCCATCTGCGTGACCGATCCGCTGGCGTTCACCGGGTGTGGGCGCAACGGCAAGGAGCGGCAGGCCGCCGCGGGGGCCGGGGCCGATCCGGACCGCGGCCGCGACCCCGGTCAGATCCCCCATCAGGTCAACATCGACGACGAGAAGGCGGGCGCCGTGGTGGGCACCGCCGACCGCAGGACCGGCACCAACGGGCACACCAACGGCGCCGCCGGGGCCAAGAAGCTGGTCGGGGGGCTGACCACGCGCAACGGCATCGCCAAGGCCATCGTCGGCGCGGACCGGCCCGTGCACCCGGTCACGTTGTGGCGGGGGCGGCTGTCGGTGGCCATCGACGCGCTGGAGAGCGAGAACGACAGCGCCGACCGGCCGCTCTACGAGCGCCGCAGCCCGGTGGAAACCACCCACGTGCAGCTGCCCACCGGCGACCGGCTGCTGGTCCCGACCGGCGCCGAGACGCTGCGCCTGAAGGGCTACCTCATCATGTGCCGTAACAGCCGCCGCGATTACGCCGACTTTGCGGATATGGTTGAAACGTTGGAGCCCGAGACCGCCGCCGTGGTGCTGGCGGGCATGGACAGGTACTACTGTTGTCAGTCGCCCAGGCGGCAGTGGATCGCCAGCCAGCTGGTCCGTCGACTCGCTGATCCCGATCCCTGCGATTTCGACGACGAGCAGGGGTCCGAGGACGACGCCCGCTCGGACTGGGAAGAGATCAGGCAGCGCTGCCTGTCGGTGGCCGTGGCGATGCTGGAGGAGGCGAGGTGACGTTGGCACCTGACCGACGCCCCGCACCGCCCCACCGGCCGGCCGCCGAGCCGCGCGGCCGCGACGGCGCGCCCGCCCCCGACCCCGACCAGCCGGTGGAGTTCTGGCCGACCTCGGCCATTCGCGCCGCCCTGCAGGGCGGCGACATCGCCACCTGGAAGCGCATCGCCGCCGCGCTGAAGCGCGATCCGTACGGGCGGACCGCCCGCCAGGTCGAGGAGGTGCTCGACGGCACCCGCCCCTACGGCATCTCGAAGGCGCTGTGGGAGGTGCTCGAGCGCGCCCGCACCCATCTGGAGGCCAACGAGCGCGCCGAGGTGGCCCGGCATGTGCGGCTGCTCATCGACCGATCCGGCCTGGCGCAACAGGAATTCGCCTCCCGCATCGGGGCGAGCGCCGAGGAACTCGCCGCCTACCTGGACGGCAGCACCAGCCCGTCGGCGGCGCTGATGATCCGGATGCGCCGCCTGTCCGACCGGTTCGTCAAGGTGAAGTCGACGCGCTCGGCGGAGTCCAACTGATCACCTGATCGGCAGCACGTCCGAGACCAGCCAGGCGTCCCCGTGCTTGGTCAGCGCGACCCGCAGCGCGGGCGCCGATTGGTTGGGCGGTTGCCCCGGCGCGTTCTGGGTGACCCGCAGGATCACCGCCACGCTCGCCGCCGCCGGCCCGAGCGCCTCGACCCCGGCCGCCAGCGTGGCGGCCTGCGCGGTGACGTTGTGCTGGGCCAGCTCGGAGCTGGACTTCGTGTACTGCTCCTTGAAGGCGGCCGCGTGCTCCGGGACGATCAACGCCGTGGCCCGGTCGATGGAGCTGTCCGGGGCGCCCGGGGTGAACGACGCCATCGCCTCCGCCATCCCCGTGGCGACGCGGACCACGTCACGCGAGTCGTCCTTGAATTCGCGGTCCGACCGCGTCCAATGCGTGTAACCGGTGACCACCGCGGCCACCAGCGCCGCCGTGCACAGGAAGACGACGGCCAGGCGCAGGCCCGGCGCGTCGTCGTCGGTGCCGACGCTGACCGAATCGCGCCGCAACAGCCAGAAATTCACCCCGATGCCCTCGACGATCAGCAGGACGAGCACCGAGCACACCGACACCCACCACAGCGGCCAACCCAGCACCAGCCCGATCGCCAACAACGCCGCAATGGCCGCCAGCGGGGCCAGGATGTCGAAGGCGACGAGGCGCCAGACGTTTCTCATCGGATCGACTCCAGCCCCGAGATCATCAGCTTGCCCTCCACGTCGCACACGTCGAGGCGCAGATTCCAGTGCACCGTCTGCGGTTTGGCGCCGGCGTTCTCACTGACCGACGTCGCGACCAGCATCACCGAGTCCAGGCGGCTGGCAAACGGCGGCAGCTTCGTGGTCACCACCGGCCGGGACGTACCGGGCTGGGTGTCCAGGTCGCGGTGGACCGTCTCGACGGCCACCGCCTCGATCCGCCCGGCGCTCTTGGACTGCAACTTTTCCACCACCTGCCGGTAGGGCTGCATGGCCGCGTCGAAGTCGGTGTTGAGTTCGCCGACCGTCCCGTCGTGCAGCCGTTGCAGGCTGGAATCGACGTTGCCGCTGTTCATGTTGATCAGCACCCCCGTCCAGTCGGCCGCGGTCTGCATGACCTGGGTGAGGTAGCGGCGTTCGGCCATGTCGTCGCGGTGCCCGGACCACAGGACGAATGCGAACACCACCGCCGCCACCGACAGCACCCCCAGGACGGCCGACGCGATGCCGTACGGGGAGAACATCGGGCCGTCGGCGGATTCCTCGTCGACGGCTTCGTCGGGATCTTCGACGTCCACCTCTTTCGTCGCTGCTTCGGTTCGCTCGCCGTCTGACATGGCCCGATCGTCGCACCCGGGAAAGATGGAAGGATGGCGGGGTGACTGTAGAGGCCATCCGCTCGGGCATCGACCTGAGCCACGTCGACGCCAACACCCGCCCCCAGGACGACCTGTTCGGTCACGTCAACGGCCGCTGGCTGGCCGAATACGACATCCCGGCGGACCGGGCCACCGACGGGGCGTTCCGTCAGCTCTACGACCGCGCCGAGGAGCAGGTGCGCGACCTGATCATCGAGGCGAGCCAGACCGGCGCCGCCCCCGGCACCGATCAGCAACGCATCGGCGACCTCTACGCCAGCTTCCTCGACGAGGAGGCCGTCGAGCGGCGCGGCCTGCAACCGCTGCGCGACGAGCTGGCCACCATCGACGACGCCGCCGACGCGGACGCGTTGGCGACCGCCGTGGGCGCGCTGCAGCGCACCGGGGTGGGCGGCGGCGTGGCGGCCTACATCGACACCGACGCCAAGAACTCCGCCCGTTACCTGGTGCACCTCACCCAATCCGGCCTCGGACTGCCCGACGAGTCCTACTACCGCGAGGAGCGGCACGCCGAGGTGCTGGAGGCGTACCCGGGTCACATCGCGCGGATGTTCGCCCTGGTGTTCGGCGGTGACTCGGCCGATCACACTCGGGACGCGGAGCGCATCGTCGCGCTGGAGGCCAGGCTGGCCGAGGCGCACTGGGACGTGGTCAAGCGCCGCGACGCCGACCTCAGCTACAACCTGCGCACGTTCGCCCAACTGCGCGACGAATCGCTGGGGTTCGATTGGGCCGCCTGGGCCACCGCCCTGGGCGCCGGCCCCGAGGGACTCGCCGAAGTGATTGTGCGCCAACCGGATTACCTGCGCGCGTTCGCCGAGCTGTGGCGCAACGAGGACCTCGAGGTGTGGAAGAGCTGGGCCCGCTGGCGGTTGATCCGCGCCCGCGCGTCCTGGCTGACCGACGACCTGGTCGCCGCGGACTTCGACTTCTACGGCCGCCTGCTCACCGGCGCCGAGCAGATCCGCGAGCGCTGGAAGCGGGCGGTGTCGCTGGTGGAGAGCCTGATGGGCGACGCCGTCGGAAAGCTCTACGTGCAGCGGCATTTCCCGCCGGACGCCAAGGCCCGCATCGACGCCCTGGTGGACAACCTGAAGGCGGCCTACCGGCAGTCCATCCACGAACTGGACTGGATGACCCCGCAGACCCGGGAGCGCGCCCTGGCGAAGCTGGACAAATTCGTCGCCAAGGTCGGCTACCCGGCGAAGTGGCGCGACTACTCCGCGCTGGTGATCGACCGCGACGACCTCTACGGCAACTTCCGGCGCGGCTACGCGGTCAACCACGACCGCGAGCTGGCCAAGCTGGGCGGCCCGGTCGACAAGGACGAGTGGTTCATGACGCCCCAGACGGTCAACGCCTACTACAACCCGGGGATGAACGAAATCGTCTTTCCCGCGGCAATTTTGCAGCCCCCGTTCTTCGACCCGGACGCCGACGACGCCGCCAACTACGGCGGGATCGGCTCGGTGATCGGACACGAGATCGGGCACGGCTTCGACGACCAGGGCGCGAAGTACGACGGCGACGGCAACCTGGTGGATTGGTGGACCGACGCCGATCGCGCCGAATTCGGTTCCCGCACCAAGGCTCTCATCGAGCAATACGACGCCTACACGCCGCGCGGGTTGGGCGAGGGCCACCACGTCAACGGCGCGTTCACCGTCGGGGAGAACATCGGCGACCTGGGTGGGTTGTCGATCGCCCTGCTGGCCTACCAGCTGTCGCTACAGGGCCGGCCCGCGCCCGTCATCGACGGGCTGACCGGAGTGCAGCGCGTGTTCTACGGCTGGGCGCAGGTGTGGCGCACCAAATCCCGTGCGGCCGAAGCGATCCGGCGGCTGGCGACCGATCCGCACTCACCGCCGGAGTTCCGCTGCAACGGCGTCGTCCGCAACATGGACGCGTTCTACGACGCGTTCGACGTGGGCGAGAGCGACGCGCTGTTCCTCGAGAAGCAGCGCCGGGTCAGGATCTGGAACTGACGGCGGCCGGCACCGGCTCGATCCGGGCCGGCACGTGCTTGTGCCACGGCGTGCCGGCGTAGGGGTCGCGCCAGTCGGTCGAGGTGAGCGCGTTCGGGGCGACGCCGGGAACCACGGTGTGCCCATCGCCGTCGACGTAGTCCAGCCCAAAACCGTTGGGCAGGGCCGCGTGCCCGGCCAGCATGGTCTCGGTGATCTCGACGGTGGCCTCGGCGCTGCCGGCCGCGGTGCTGATGCGGACGCGGCACCCGTCGACCAGGCCCAGCGTTTGGGCGTCCGCGACGCTGACGCGCAGCGCCCCGTCCGCGTCGCGCTTGCGCCACGACGGGTCGCGGAAGATGTCGTTGGCGGTGTAGGCGCGGCGCTCCCCCACCGACAGCACGATCGGGAATTCCGGCGTGGTCAGCTGCGGCGGCGCCGCGGCCAATGCACCCAATTCGTCGAGCATCTCCGGGATCTCCAGCGCGATCTTGTGATCGGCATGGCTGATCAACGCGAAGTCGTCCTCGTAGTTGTGCGCGGTGAACGTCACCCCGGACGGGCTGTCGAGGATCGCGTCGAACAGGGCATTGCCGTCGGCGTGGCCGGCGCGGCGCACGGCCTCGGGATAGGTGAGCGCGGCCTTCTGGGCGAGCCCCCACAGGGCGGCCGCGCCGCGCAGGCCGTCCGGCAGGGTGGGCCCGAGGGTCTCGTAGAGGACGTAGGGCAGCAGCTTCGCGACCGTCGGGTTGGTCGCGGTGGCGGCCAGGAACGCTTCGGTGTACGCCTGCCGGCCGCGCTGGGCCGCCTCGGCCAGCGGCCGCAGGTCCGCGTCTTCGACGACGCCCAGCGCCCGCACCAGCCGGGCCCAGATCTCCGGCTCGGGCAGCGTTCCGGGCAGCGGCTCGAGCAACGGCCGGCGCAGCTGAAAGGCGTTGTGCGGGAACTCCAGATTGAAGAACGTCGCCTCCGGTTTCTCGAACTGGGAGGCCGCGGGCAGGACGTAGTGCGCGAGTCGGGCGGTCTCGGTCATCGCGACGTCGATGACGACCATCAGTTCGAGCGCTTTGAAGGCCTCCCGGCAGGCCGCCGAGTTGGCCAGCGAGTGCGCGGGATTGCTGCTCTCCACGATCATGGCCCGGAATCGGTCCGGGTGGTCGGTGAGGATCTCCTCGGGCACGACGTTGCTGGGCACCAATCCGGCGATGATCGGGGCGCCGGTGACCGGGGTGCGGCCGGAGAACTGGCCGAACAGCGGCCCGAACGCCGAATGCAGGTGCTGGCCGCCCTTTTTCGCGAAGTTGCCGGTGAAGATCCACAGCAGCTTGTTCAGATACGAGCAGAGCGTGCTGTTGGGCGCCTGCTGCACCCCGAGGTCCTCGAACACCGAGACGCTGGCCGCCGCGCCGATGCGGCGGGCCGCCGCCCGCAACAACTCCTCGTCGACCCCGCACCGTTGCGCGTAGTCGGACACGGGCACCTCGCGCAGCGCGGCCCGGACGGCGTCGGCGCCGCGCACGTGCTCGGCGAGAAACGTTTCGTCACAGAGGTTTTTTTGGACCAGGACGGCCGCCAGCGCGGCCAGGCACCACGCGTCGGTGCCGGGCCGCACCCGCAGATGGAAGTCGGACATCTTGGCGGTGTCGGTGACGACGGGGTCGATGACGATCATCGAGCGGGCCGGGTCCTTGGCGATCTCGTTGAGCACCACCCGGGCGCGGGGGAAGCTCTGCGACATCCACGGGTTCTTCCCGACGAACACCGACACCTCGGCGTGCTCGAATTCGCCTCGCGTGTGACCGCCGTACAGCTGCCCGTCGATCCAGGCCTCGCCGGTCTTCTCCTGCGCCAAGGCATTTGACCGATAGCGCGACCCCAGGGCCTTCAGGAAGGCGCCGCTGTAGGCTCCGCCCAGGTGATTGCCCTGGCCGCCACCGCCGTAGTAGAAGATCTTGTCCCCGCCGTAGCTGTCCCGGATTCGCTTGAACCCCTCGGCGATCTCGACAATCGCGGTGTCCCAGTCGATCTCCTCGAAGCTGCCGTCCGCGCGCCGGCGCAGCGGCGAGGTCAGCCGAGCGCCGCTGTTCTGATAGTGATCCAGACGCAGCGCCTTGTTGCAGGTGTAGCCCTGCGATGCGGGGTGCGCCTTGTCGCCCCGGATGCGGGCCAGCCGCCGGTCCTCGACCTGCACGACGATCCCGCAGTTGCATTCGCAGAGGATGCAGGCCGTGGATTTCCATTCACCGGTCATTGTCAGACGTCCTTCCTGGTCGCCTCGGCCGACAGCAGGCGGTGTAGCTGGCGGTGCACGACGTCGAGGGGGGTGAGGTCGCGGCGCACGCGCGCCAGCACGATCGCGCCCTCGAGCGCGGTGGTGGCCAGCACCGCCAGGTCGGCGGCCCGCTCGGGTGCCACCCCGTCGGCGATGAAGCGCTGCGCGATCAGATCGGTCCAGCGGTCGAATACCGACGCGGCGCGCTCGACGACCGGCGCCATGCGCTCTTCCTCCCCCGCCTCCACCGAAACCGCGACCACGGGGCAGCCCGCGCGATAGTCGCTGTCGAGCAGCTGCCGGCGATACTTGTCGATCAGGGTGTCCAGCAGCGCCGGCCCGTTCTCGGCCTCGGCGATGATCGCCGCGACATGCTCGCCCGCGTAATCGACCGCCTCGCAGAGCAATTGGGTTCGCCCGCCCGGGAAATAGTGGTAGGCCGATCCGCGCGGCGCGCCGCTGTGTTCCAGGACGTCGGAGATCGCGGTGGCGTGCGCGCCCCGCTCCCTGATCAACAGCGCGGCGGAGACCACCATCCGCTCGCGTGGACTGCGCATCGCCGCTCCTCGGGTCAGACCTTATGTATGATGCTATACATAATCCCTAGGCCCGCGGAACCCCCCCGCCTCCATTGGCGAGCAGACGCAAAATCGCCCAATTCCGGACCGGAATGGGCGATTTTGCGAGTGCTGGGCTAGGGGCTTAGTTCATCCAGTCGGCGGAGCCGTCGTTCTTCTTGTACGAGCCACCGCTGGAGTTCTTCACGACGATCGGGTCACCCGGACCGAAGTTGTCGAAGAACCACCTCGCGTTGGCGGGGCTGATGTTGATGCACCCGTGGCTGACGTCGCGCTTGCCCTGGTCGTCCACCGACCACGGCGCGCTGTGCACGTAGTCGCCGACGTTGTCGAAGCGGACCGCGTCCTCCACCGTCACCTTGTAGCCGTAGGTCGAATTCACCGGCACCCCGTAGGTGGAGGAGTCCATCACCACCGACGCCTTCTTGTCCTGCACGTAATAGGTGCCGTTGGGGGTCTGGTGGTTGCCCGACGTCATGCCCATCGACATCGGGAAGGTCTTCTCCACGGTGCCGTTGCGGGTGATGGTCAGCTGATGGGTCGCGTCGTCGGCCGTGGCGATCAGCGTGTCACCGGTCTGGAAGGTGGACACGGTCCCACCGGCGTCGACGGTGACCGCGGTGTGCGCGGGCCAGAAATTGATGGGCCGCCAGCGCAACTGCGTCGGGGTCATCCAGTAGAACTTGCCCGGGACCGGCGGCACCGACGAGACGTGCACGGCGGCGATCGCCGCGTCGGCGTTCTCGACCGTTCCCGGGAAGTTGATGATGATCGGCTGGCCCACGCCCACGGTCGAACCGCCCTTGGGGACGAACGACGGCGGGCCGAACGGCGCCGTTCCGGTGAACGGTGCGGGGTTCTGCCCGTCGGCCGAGGCCGCCGCCGGCTGTGCCGCCGGGGGCATCCACGGGGGCGCCGTTGGGGCCCTCGTAGCGGATCACCACGGCGTCGCCCGCGGCGATCGTCCCGTCCTCGAGGGCTTCCACCATG
>NZ_LZJX01000084.1:0-1171 GCF_001667595.1 Mycobacterium sp. E2989
TCCGAACCGCTCGAGTCATGTCCGCCACCGTTCTAGAGAAAATGCCGATGCTGCAGCACGATTCGCCCTCCCTCGAGCCGGATTTCGGCGCCCTGCCGCCGGAGACGAACTCCGGGCGGATGCATGCGGGCCCGGGCGCCGGATCGATGATGGACGCCGCCAGGGCCTGGGATCTGCTGGGCGCCCAACTCGGCGAGATGGCGCTGAGCTACCGGGCGGTGTTCGCCGAGCCGGATTCGCCGAGTGATTCGGCAAGGGCGACAGGCCGAGGCGTCGCGGCCTATCTGGGCTGGCTCGACGGTACCGCCGCGCGGGCCCGGCAGGCGGGCATCCAGGCCAAGGCCGCGGCGGCCGCCTACGGTGCGGCCCTCGCGGCGGTGGTGGCGCCCCATGCGATCGATGCCAATCGGTTGCGGCGGATCTGGCTGGCCGCGACGAACTGGCTTGGCCAGCTCAGTCCGGCGATCGCCGACGCCGAAGCCGACTATGAACGGATGTGGGCCCAAGACGCCGCCGCCATGTACGCCTACGCCCGCGCCTCGGCGGTTATCCGGCAGCTGACACCGTTCAGTTCGCCCCCGCAATGCACCCATTCGTCCGGGCCGGCGGTCACCGAACCATCCCGCAGCTGGCGGCTGAAGATGGCGCCGGAGGTGATAACGACCGGCGCACAAGTGATCTCGGCCGTCGGCCAGGCGATCGATGCGCTGTCCTCCTCGCCGCGCACTACCCTCGATGCGACCCTGTCGCCGGTTACGGCGGCACTGTCCCGGCTCAGTTCGTTGTCGGCGCCGTCGGACGTCGCGCTCACCCACCTGAGCTCCCTCAACAAGGCCGCCGCGCTGCACCGGGCCACGGTCATCCGGTCCGCCCGCACGACCGACGCGGCGCCTCGGGTGAGCGTCGGCAGCGGCGCCGCGATCGGGGCCCTGTCGGTTCCCCGGGCGTGGATTCGGTGGGAGCCAACCTCCGCGTGGGCGAGCCCCCAAGCGAGCCCCGTCGATCGGAGCCAGTGAGTTCTCGAAATGAGTTGCGGCGCAATAACTGCGGCCGTTCACCGCGGGTGGGTGCACGCATGACCGGCAACCCTCCGGGCGGTGGTCCCGACTAGCTGGCGGCCCCGTAGGACCTCTTGGGCCAAGCTGGCGGGTAGTTTGTTTGCCATTGCTGG
>NZ_LZJX01000085.1:0-854 GCF_001667595.1 Mycobacterium sp. E2989
GATGCTGTCGCCGCCGAGTTCGAAGAAGGAGTCGTCGGTGCTGACGCGCTCGAGGCCCAGGACGTCGGCGTAGATGCCGGCCAGCAGGTCTTCGGTGGGGGTGTGCGGGGCCCGGTAAAGACCGGCACTATATTCGGGGGCCGGCAGGGCGCGGGTGTTGAGTTTGCCGTTGGCGGTCAACGGCAACGCCTGCAGCCCGACGATCGCGGTGGGCACCATGAACCCCGGCAACCGCTGGGCAAGCCCGGCCCGCACCGCGACCGGATCGGCAGTGCCGGTGATGTAGCCGACCAGCCGCTTATCACCGGGGCGGTCCTCCCGGGCGATCACCACCGCCTGCTCGACACCATCCAAAGCGCCTAACGCCGTTTGGATTTCACCCAGCTCGATGCGATACCCGCGAATCTTGACCTGCTCGTCGGCGCGGCCGAAGTATTGCAGTTGCCCGTCGTTGTTCCAACGCACCAAATCGCCGGTGCGATACATCCGCGTGCCGAACCCGCCGAACGGGCAGGCCACAAATCGCGACGCGCTCAGCCCCGCCCGACCCAGATACCCGGTAGCCACACCGGATCCGGCCACGTACAACTCCCCGACCACCCCCTCGGGAACGGGGCGCAACGACTCGTCGAGCACGAACAGCGCCGCGCCGGACACCGGGGACCCGATCGGTGGTATCCCAGAACCGGCCTGCAGGGGGCTGCTGATCGCCACACACATCGTGGTCTCCGTCGGCCCATAGGCATTGACCAGTACCCGACCCGGCGCCCAGCGATCCACCACCTCCGGTGGGCAGGCCTCCCCGGCCAACACCAGCGCCACCCCGTCCAGGCCGGCCGGATCCAGCATCGCCA
>NZ_LZJX01000086.1:0-87229 GCF_001667595.1 Mycobacterium sp. E2989
TCGCCGGGCTGGTGGGTTTCGCGATCGCGGACACCGCCTACCTCTTCGAGACTTCGGCGGGCTGTCCCGGCGGCGGCGCCTGTCCCGGCGGCGGCGCCTGGCCCGGCGGCGGCGCCTGTCCCGGCGGCGGCGCCTGTCCCGGCGGTGGCGCCTGGCCGGGCGCGGGCTGCCCGGGCGGCGGCGCCTGCGGGGGCTTGGGCTGGGCCGCCTGCGCCGGCATCGAGTTCAGCACCGGGCGGATGTACAGCCGGGCGGTCTGGCCCAGGTTGCGGGCCTCGTTGCCGTCGTTCCCGGGGACGGTGATCACCAAGTTGTCGCCGTCGACCACGACCTCCGAACCGGAGACGCCCAGCCCGTTGACGCGCGCGCTGATGATCTGCTGCGCCTGGGCCAGCGCGTCGCGGCTGGGCCGCGAGCCGTCAGGGGTGCGCGCGGTCAGCGTGACGCGAGTACCGCCCTGCAGGTCGATGCCGAGCTTGGGGGCGGCGCGCTTGTCCCCGGTCAGAAACACCAGCAGATAGACGCCGACGAGCAGCAGCAGGAAAGCGGACAGGTAGCGGGCAGGGTGCACCGGCGCCGAAGACGATGCCACGTTCCTTCTATCTCCTCGAGTATCGGTTCTTACCCCGGACAGAGCCTAGTGTCGCCGAGACGCGCCTCGCGCAAGCGGTCAGGAATCCTTGGTCACCGGGGAGTCGGAGTCGGCCAAGTCGTCGGCGTCGTCGCCGTCGGCCAGGTCCTCGTCGTCGGGCAGGATCCGGTCGCGGATGGCCAGCTTCATCCAGGTGGTCACGACCCCGGGCGCGATCTCGAGGTCGACGGTGTCGTCCGTGATCGCGACGACGGTGGCCTGAAGACCCGACGTGGTGTGCACACGGTCGCCGGCCTGCAGCGACTCGTGCAGGTCGATGGTGGCCTGCATCGCGCGCTTCTGGCGCCGCGACGCGAAGTACATGAACCCGCCCATGATGAGCAGGAAGGGCAGGAACAGAATCAAACTTTCCATGAACGGGCCTGTCTTTTCGTAGTGGCGTCGTACTGGCACTGGAGGCCATTGGGGCCAGGGACGACCCGCGGGCCGCACACCTCGTAACGGCCAGTGTGCCATTGCCGCAGGTCGCCTCCGAGCGCCCCGGTGCACGAGGGGCTGGGCGGCGCGTGGCCGGATAGGCTTGGGGAGCGACGTGACAGGCGCGCCGCGGTGAGGAGAAAATCGTGGCCGGCCTCGAGCAGACTCGTCAGCTGGTCACCGAAATCCCCGGTCCCGCTTCGCTGGAACTGACCAAACGCCGCGCCGCCGCGGTATCCCACGGCGTGAACGTGTCCTTGCCGGTGTTCGTGGCTCGCGCCTTCGGCGGCATCATCGAGGACGTCGACGGCAACCGGCTCATCGACCTGGCGTCCGGCATCGCGGTGACCACCATCGGCAATTCCTCGCCGCGGGTGGTGGAGGCCGTCCAGGCCCAGGTCGCCGAGTTCACCCACACCTGTTTCATGGTCGCGCCGTACGAGCAGTACGTCGCCGTCGCCGAGCAGCTCAACCGGATCACCCCGGGCTCCGGCGAAAAGCGTTCGGTGCTGTTCAATTCCGGCGCCGAGGCGGTCGAGAACGCCGTCAAGGTGGCCCGGGCCTACACCCGCAAGCCCGCCGTCGTCGCGTTCAATCACGCCTACCACGGCCGCACCAACCTGGCGATGGCGTTGACCGCCAAATCCAAGCCGTACAAGAGCGGCTTCGGCCCGTTCGCGCCGGAGGTCTATCGAGCCCCCGTGTCCTACCCCTACCGGGACGGCCTGGTGGACAAGGAGCTCGCCACCGACGGGGAGAAGGCCGCCGCCCGGGCGATCGACGTGATCGAGACCCAGGTCGGCGCCGACAGCCTCGCCGCCGTCATCATCGAACCCATCGCCGGTGAGGGCGGATTCATCGTGCCCGCCGAGGGCTTCCTGCCCGCCCTGCTCGACTGGTGCCGGAACAACGACGTGGTGTTCATCGCCGACGAGGTGCAGACCGGGTTCGCGCGCACCGGCGCGATGTTCGCCTGCGAGCACGACGGCATCGAGCCCGACCTGATCTGCACCGCCAAGGGCATCGCCGACGGGCTGCCGTTGTCGGCGGTCACCGGCCGCGCGGAAATCATGGACGCGTCGCACGTCGGCGGTTTGGGCGGCACATTCGGCGGTAACCCAATCGCTTGTGCTGCGGCACTGGCCACCATCACCACGATCGAAAGTGACGGACTGATCGAGCGGGCGCGACAGCTGGAACGGTTGATCACCGAACCGTTGTTGCGTCTGCAGGCCGGTGATGACCGGATCGGCGATGTGCGCGGTCGGGGCGCCATGATCGCCATCGAGCTGGTGAAGTCGGGAACCGCGGAGCCCGACGCGGAACTGACGCAAAAGCTCTCCACCGCGGCGCACGCGGCGGGAGTGGTGGTGTTGACCTGCGGCATGTTCGGCAACATCATCCGGCTGCTGCCGCCGCTGACCATCAGCGACGACCTGCTGAACGAGGGGCTCGACATTCTCGGCCGGCTGCTTCGCGAAGTGTAAGGCCCGGGGCTCGACCGGCCCGGGTGGGCAATCTCACACCTTCGGCGGGGCGGGCCCATGGTGGAATAACGTTACTTTAGCTAACGTTTTAATGGTCAGCGCATCGTCGCCAAACTGACTAATAACTTTCATTGCAAGGGAATTGCTTATGTCGACCATCAACACCGACGAGCGGCTCGACCGCCGTATCGACGACCTCACCGCCACCGACCCGCAGTTCGCCGCCGCCCGCCCCAACCCGGCGATCGAAGCGGCGCTCGAACAGCCCGGCCTTCGGCTCCCCCAGGTCATCCGGACCGTGCTCGACGGGTACGCCGACCGTCCGGCGCTGGCGCACCGCGAGGTCGAGTTCGTCACGGACCCGGCGAGCGGGCGCACGCGGCTGGAGCTGCTCCCCCGCTTCGAGACCATCACCTACGGACAGCTCGGCGACCGGGTGGCGGCGCTCGGCCGCGCCTGGGCCAACGACGAGGTCCGTGTCGGTGACCGGGTCTGCGTGCTGGGCTTCAACAGCCTCGACTACGCCACCATCGACATGGCGCTGGCCACCATCAGCGCGGTGTCGGTCCCGCTGCAGACCAGCGCGTCGCTGACCTCCCTGCAGCCGATCGTGACCGAGACCGAGCCCACCGTGATCGCGGCGAGCGCGAACCAGCTGCCCGACGCCGTCGAGCTCATCCTGAGCGGACACCGGCCCGCGAAGCTGGTGGTGTTCGACCACCACCCGGAGGTCGACGACGAGCGCGAGGCCGTGGCGAGCGCGCGCACCCGGCTGGCGGACGCCGGCGTGGCCGTCGAGACGCTGGCCGAGGCGCTCGAGCGCGGCCGCGCGCTGCCCGACACGCCGCTGCCCACCAGCGACGAAGCCGACCCGCTGGCCCTGTTGATCTACACCTCCGGCAGCACCGGCGCCCCCAAGGGCGCGATGTACCCGCAGAGCAATGTGGCCAAGATCTGGCGCCGGGGCAGCAGGAACTGGTTCGGCGAGAGCGCGGCGTCAATCACCCTCAACTTCATGCCGATGAGCCACGTCATGGGCCGCGGCATCCTGTACGGCACCCTGGGCAACGGCGGCACCGCCTACTTCGCGGCCAAGAGCGACCTCTCGACGCTGCTCGAGGACCTCGAGCTGGTGCGGCCCACCGAGCTCAACTTCGTGCCGCGCATCTGGGAGACCCTGTTCGGCGAATTCCAGCGCCAGGTGGAACGGCGGCTGGCCGAGGGCGATGCGGGCCCGGAGGCCCGCGAGGCTGTGGCGGCCGAGGTGCTGGCCGAGCAGCGCCAGTACCTGCTGGGCGGGCGGTTCATCTTCGCGATGACCGGCTCCGCGCCCACCTCCCCGGAGTTGCGCAGCTGGGTCGAGTCCCTGCTCGAGATGCACCTGATGGACGGCTACGGGTCGACCGAGGCCGGAATGGTGTTGTTCGACGGCGAGATCCAGCGCCCGCCGGTCGTCGACTACAAGCTCGTCGACGTGCCGGACCTGGGTTACTTCAGCACCGACCGGCCGTACCCGCGCGGCGAGCTGCTGCTGCGGACCGAGAACATGTTCCCCGGCTACTACAAGCGGGCCGAGACCACCGCGAACGTGTTCGACGAGGACGGCTACTACCGGACCGGCGACGTCTTCGCCGAGATCGCGCCCGACAAGCTGGTGTACGTCGACCGCCGCAACAACGTGCTGAAGCTGGCGCAGGGCGAGTTCGTCACCCTGGCCAAGCTGGAGGCCGAATTCGGCAACAGCCCGCTGGTGCGCCAGATCTACGTCTACGGCAACAGCGCGCAGCCCTACCTGCTGGCGGTCGTGGTGCCGACCGAGGAGGCCCTGGCCGGCGGCGACCTGGAGTCGCTGAAGCCCAGGATCGCCGACTCGCTGCAGCACGTCGCGCGTCAGGCCGGGCTGCAGTCCTACGAGGTGCCGCGCGACTTCATCATCGAGACCACCCCGTTCAGCCTGGAGAACGGCTTGCTGACCGGGATCCGCAAGCTGGCGTGGCCGAAGCTCAAGCAGCACTACGGCGAGCGGCTCGAGCGGCTCTACGCCGAGCTGGCCGAGGGCCAGGCCAACGAGCTCGCCGAGCTGCGGCGCAACGGCGCGAACGCGCCCGTGCTGCAGACCGTGACCCGGGCCGCCGCGGCCATGCTGGGCACGGCGAGCACCGAGCTGACCCCCGACGCCCATTTCACCGACCTGGGTGGAGACTCCTTGTCGGCGTTGACGTTTGGGAACCTGCTGCGCGAGATCTTCGACATCGACGTCCCGGTCGGCGTGATCGTCAGCCCCGCCAGCGACCTGCAGGCCATCGCCAACTACATCGAGGGCGAGCGCCAGGGCACCAAGCGGCCCACCTTCGCCGCCGTGCACGGACGCGGGGCGACCGAGGTGCACGCGGCCGACCTCACCCTGGACAAGTTCCTCGAGGCCGAGACGCTGGCCGCGGCGCCCGGCCTGCCCGGGCCCGCCGCCGAGGTGCGCACGGTGCTGCTGACCGGCGCGACCGGCTTCCTGGGCCGCTACCTCGCGCTGGAATGGCTCGAGCGCATGGACATGGTGGACGGCAAGGTGATCGCCCTGGTGCGGGCCAAGTCCGACGAGGAGGCGCGCGCCCGGCTGGACAACACCTTCGATAGCGGCGACCCGAAGTTGCTGGCGCACTACCAGGAACTGGCCGCCGACCACCTGGAGGTCATCGCCGGGGACAAGGGCGAGGCCAATCTCGGCCTGGATGCGCAGACCTGGCAGCGGCTGGCCGACACCGTCGACCTGATCGTCGACCCGGCGGCCCTCGTCAACCACGTGCTGCCGTACAGCGAGCTGTTCGGTCCCAACGCGCTGGGCACCGCCGAACTGATCCGGATCGCGCTCACCACCAAGCTGAAGCCGTACACCTACGTGTCGACGATCGGCGTCGGTGACCAGATCAAGCCCGGTCAATTCGTCGAGGACGCCGACATCCGGCAGATCAGCGCCACCCGCGCGATCAACGACAACTACGCCAACGGCTACGGCAACAGCAAGTGGGCCGGCGAGGTGCTGCTGCGCGAGGCGCACGACCTGTGCGGCCTGCCCGTCGCGGTGTTCCGGTGCGACATGATCCTGGCCGACACCACCTACGCCGGACAGCTCAACCTGCCGGACATGTTCACCCGGTTGATGCTGAGCCTGGTGGCCACCGGTGTCGCGCCCGGTTCGTTCTACGAGCTGGACGCCGACGGCAACCGTCAGCGGTCGCACTACGACGGCCTGCCGGTCGAGTTCATCGCCGCCGCGATCTCGACGCTGGGAACGCAGGTGCTCGACAACATCCCTCAAGGCGACGGGTTCCAGACCTACCACGTGATGAACCCGTACGACGACGGCATCGGTCTCGACGAGTACGTCGACTGGTTGATCGAAGCCGGCTACGGGATCCAGCGCATCGCCGACTACGGCGAATGGCTGCGGCGGTTCGAGGGCACGATGCGCGGCCTGCCCGAGCGCCAGCGCCAGTACTCGCTGCTGCCGCTGCTGCACAACTACCAGGAACCCGAGAAGCCGATCAACGGTTCGATGGCACCGACCGACCGCTTCCGCGCCGCGGTGCAGGAGGCGAAAATCGGCCCCGACAAAGACATTCCACATGTCTCGGCGCCGGTCATCGTCAAGTACATCACCGACCTGCAGTTGCTCGGACTGCTGTAAGCGCAGAAAAGCAATCGCCCAGTCCCCGCGGGGACTGGGCGATTGCTCTTTTGTGTGCGAGTTATTGCTGGGGATGCGGCCAGCGCAGGTACGCGGCGTTGGCGCCCGACGTCGAACGCTCGCGACGCCATCCCCGCTTCGGCTGCGGGTCGGAAGCCGTGCGCGGCTTGGTCAGCGCGCTCGAGGAAACCTCGGCGGGCTCGTAGGCCGATTCCCGGTACGGCTCGACGGCCGGCACGGCTTCCGCCGGCGCCGGCGGCCGCACGTCGCGCGCCAGGCGCACGGCCGTGCGGGCCAGCACCATGCCACCCACGAAGATGATCAGCGCGCCCAGTCCAGAGAAATAGGTGACCTCGAGAACCGCGCGCTTGCGGTCGGTGGCGGCGACCGGGTCACCGGCGGAGCCGATGCCCAGCACCGGCGCGAACTGACCGCCCACGACGAACCAGGCGCCGGCCAACACCGCCAGCCAACCGCCCAGCATCGCCGCCACGCGGTTCCCGGCGACGATCAGCAACAGACCGCCCAGCACGGTCACCGCTCCAGGCAGGACCTCGAGCCACCCTCGAGCCGTGCTCCACGCCCACTCCCGGTCGGGCGTGTACGCGAAATTGAAGCGCGGTCCGACAAACGGTATTAACGCCCCCCAAGCTCCCAAAATGACCAGGAGCAATCCGCTGACCGCGCCACGCGAACGCGGCATGCTCAGCCCGCGGGTCTGGCCGTCTTCTGCGTATTTCATGATTTCCCCTCGTTGAATACCGGGCCTATTTCCGGCCCGGGGTGGGTACCCGGCGGGTTGCGCGTGTAACCCAGGGCCGCCCCGAAAGCACCGTTCCCCGCGGCCTTTTGGGGCTGGTGAGACTGGTGTTACTGCTGAAGTCCGATCAGCAGCAGCACGACCGCGATGGCCGGGAAGGCGCCCTGCGTGACCGCGGCCCGCGCTTTGTCGCGGGCCGACAGCAGCAAAACCACCGCGGCCGCCGCCATGGAGCCGACGCCGGCGAAAATCAGCGCCGCTCCAACGGCGTTGTGGCGCAACGCAATTGCCGCGATGCCCACCCCGGTGACCACCGCCAGGAACAGGTTGTAGAACCCCTGGTTGAAAGCGAGCAGCTTGGTGGTCTCGGCCTCCTCGGCCGTGGTGCCGAAGGTGGCACGGGTGCGTGGCGAGGTCCAGGTCAACGATTCCATCACAAAGATGTAGACGTGCAGTAAAGCCGCCAGCGCGGCGAATACCAGCCCGGCAGTGATCATCGCTCCTCCTCGCGGTTCGAGGCCTGCGTCTCGGCGCGGGTGACTTTACCCACCCGCGGGCGCCCGGACCGCCCCCGACGCGAAATGGCGCCGGTAGCCATGGGCTACCGGCGCCTCCCGCCGTAGGTGTTACCGACTAGACGCCGGCGTGGTGGTGGCGGTGGAACAGGCCGCCGCCGGTGCGTCGACCGAACAGGCCACGCCCGGTGCGTTCCCCCGCCTCGGGCTCGGCCGCCACCCGGTCGGTCCGCGCCGCGACCGGTCCGCGCGTTTCGTCGTACATCGCCGGTTCGCCCGCAGGCGCGGCTGCCACCGCGGCGGGTTCCCGCGCCACGACGTCACGCGCATGCCGCACGGCCACGCGCGCCACGGCGGCCCCGCCCAGGAACACGATCAGGGCGCCCAGCCCGGTGAAGTAGGTGACCTCGAGCAGGGCTCGCTTCAGGTCCGTCGACGCCACCGGCGAACCGACGTCGCCGATGCCCAGGGTCGACGCGAACGCGCGACCGACCACGAACCAGGCGCCGCCCGCGACCGCCAGCCAGCCGCCGAGCACGGCGCTGGCGCGGTTGCCGGACAGGAGCACCAGCAGGCCACCGAGGGCCGTCGCGGCCCCCGGAAGCACCTCGAGCCAACCCTTGGCCGTGGTCCACGTCCACGCCGGGTCAGACATGTAGGCCCAGTCGATGTTGGGCCCGAAGAAGGGCACCAGGGCGCCCCAGGCGCCCAAGATAATCAGCAGTAGCCCGGTCAGCGCGCCGCGGGAACGCGGCATGTACAGCGCTCGAGGGCGGTCGTAGTCGTAGCGCCTGGTCCTCATCAGAATCTCCTTAGGTATCGCTGCTGTGAGCTTGGTTACCCGACGGCGCCGACGAATAACCGACCGCGAGGACGGCTCAAAGGTCACGATTTGGCCGCGACGGCTCGCCGCTAGTCGAACAGGCCGGGTTGTCCCAGGCCGACGGCCCCCGCCGGCGGGCTCATGCCGAGGTGCGTCCACGCCTGCGCGGTCGCCACGCGGCCGCGCGGTGTGCGCGCGACCATCCCGGCGCGCACCAGGAACGGCTCGCACACCTCCTCGACGGTGGTGGCCTCCTCGCCCACGGCCACCGCCAGCGTCGACACGCCGACCGGGCCGCCGCCGAAACTGCGGGTCAGTGCCGACAGCACCGCCCGGTCCAGCCGGTCCAGGCCCAGTTCGTCGACGTCGTAGACCGCCAGCGCGGATTTGGCCACGTCGCGGGTGATCACCCCGTCGGCCCGCACCTCCGCGAAGTCGCGGACCCGGCGCAGCAGCCGGTTGGCGATGCGCGGCGTCCCGCGCGAGCGCCGGGCGATCTCCTCGGCCGCCTCGGCCCCGAGCTCGATGCCGAGGATGCCCGCGGAGCGGGCCAGCACCCGCTCCAGCTCGTCGGGCTCGTAGAAGTCCATGTGCGCGGTGAAGCCGAACCGGTCGCGCAGCGGGCCGGTCAGCGCGCCGGAGCGGGTGGTCGCGCCGACCAGCGTGAAGGGCGCCACCTCGAGGGGGATGGACGTCGCCCCCGGACCCTTGCCGACCACCACGTCGACCCGGAAGTCCTCCATCGCCAGGTAGAGCATCTCCTCGGCGGGCCGCGCGATGCGGTGGATCTCGTCGATGAACAGCACGTCGTGCTCGACCAGGTTGGACAGCATGGCGGCCAGGTCGCCGGCGCGTTCGAGCGCCGGACCGGACGTCACCCGCAGCGACGAGCCGAGTTCGGCCGCGATGATCATGGCCAGCGACGTCTTGCCCAGCCCCGGCGGGCCCGACAGCAGGATGTGATCCGGTGTGCCGCCGCGGTTCTTGGCCCCCTCGATCACCAGCTGCAGCTGTTCGCGGACGCGGGGTTGGCCGATGAACTCGCGCAGCGATCGCGGGCGCAGGCTGACGTCGATGTCGCCCTCCCCGACGGCCAGCGCCGGGGACAGCTCGCGGTCGGCGTAGTCGTCGGGGCCGGTCATCGGGACTTACCCAGCAGCGACAGGGCGGCGCGCAGCGCGCCGGACGTCGTCGTGTCCTGTTCGGCGGCCAGCACCTTGTCGGTGGCTTCCTCGGCCTGCTTGGCGGCGAAGCCCAGGCCGACCAGCGCCTCCACCACCGGACCGCGCACCGCGTGCCCGTTCACCACGGTTGCGCCCCCGGTCGCACCCGCCGCACCGACCTTGTCCCGCAGCTCGAGCACCATCCGTTCGGCGCCGCGCTTGCCGATCCCGGGCACCCGGGTCAGCGCGGCCACGTCGCTGTCGTGCAGCACCTGCCGCAGCGCCGACGCGTCGTGAACCGCCAGCGTCGCCATCGCCAGCCGCGGGCCCACGCCCGACACCGTCAGCAGCGTGAGAAACAGGTCGCGGGTGTCGGTGTCGGTGAACCCGTACAGCGTCATCGAGTCCTCGCGGACCACCATCGCGGTGATCAGCCGCGCCTCGCCGCCGGTGCGCAGGGTCGCCAGCGTCGACGGTGTCGCGTTCACCCGGTACCCGACGCCGGCGGCCTCGATGACCGCGTGATCGAGCGCCACCTCGAGCACCTCACCGCGCACCGAGGCGATCATCGCGCCGCCTTCAGCTTGGCCAGATACTTGTGCCGCTGCTGTTCGGCCAGCGCCTCGGCCGCGGCCATCCGGGCCATCATCGGCGCCCGCCAGCAGTGACAGATCGCCAGGGCCAGCGCGTCGGCGGCGTCGGCCGGTGTCGGCTTGGCTTGCAGCGCAAGGATTTTGGTGACCATGGCGGTGACCTGCGCCTTGTCGGCGGCGCCGTTGCCGGTCACCGCGGCCTTGACCTCGCTGGGGGTGTGGAAGTGCACGTCGATGCCGCGCTTGGCCGCCGCCAGCGCCACCACGCCGCCGGCCTGCGCGGTGCCCATCACCGTCGTCACGTTGAGTTGGGAGAACACCCGCTCGATGGCCACCACGTCGGGTTGGTGCGTGGCCAGCCAATGGTCGACGGCGTCGCTGATGGCCAGGAGCCGTTTGGCCAGGGGCGCGTCCGACGGGGTGCGCACCACGTCGACGTCGAGGGCGACCACGCTGCGCCCGCGCCCGCTTTCCACCACCGACAGCCCGCATCGGGTCAGCCCGGGGTCGACGCCCAATACGCGCATTGCCCGCTCCCACCTCTAGAACAGCTGTTCGATACCCTAGCGGCCGGGACCGACGGCCCCGCGGACGACACGCGGCGGCGCCGCCAATTCCCGCGTCGGCACGTTGCAACGCCGAACCGGCCCAAAAGCTGTTAGCTTTAGCCCACGTTCGCTCAAGCCATGTGGCAACGGAAGGTTTCGCGTGGGATCACTCCTGGTCATTATCGCGATCGTGCTGTTCATCGCGTCCATCGTGGTGCTGATCATCGCTTTGCGGCGGCCCAAGCAACCGGGGCCGCCGCGCGGCCGCACCGATCCCCTCTCGTTCAACGCGATGCCGGAATTCGGCCCCCGCCAGCTCGGCCCCGGCGCCATCGTCAGCTACGGCGGGATCGACTACGTGGTGCGCGGGTCGGTGACCTACCGCGAGGGCCCGTTCGTGTGGTGGGAGCACCTGCTGGAGGGCGGCGACCAGCCGATCTGGTTCAGCGTCGAAGAGGACGACGGGCGCCTCAAGCTGGCCATGTGGGTCAGCCGCAAGGACGTCACGCTGCAGCCGGGCGAGCAGTACGTCGTCGACGGGGTGACGTTCCACGAATCCGAGCGCGGTCGCGCCTCGTTCACCACCGAGGGCACCACGGGCCTGCCGGCGGGCGGCGAGATGGAGTTCGTCGACTGCGCCAACGCCGACGAGTCCGTGCTGCTGTCGTTCGAGCGCTGGGCGCCGGGCATGCCGTGGGAGGTCTCCACCGGCAAGCCCGTGCTGACCGGCGAGCTGACCGTGTATCCGGCGCCCCCGCCCTCCTCCCCCTAGGGACGCGTCGGTGCCGTTTCATCAGCTCGCCGTGGCTCCTTCGGACGTGTCCGGGCAGAAGCTCGGGCTCGCCCTCAACGCGCCCGCGCCGCCGCCGCTGGCGACCTGTCTCCTAGGCCACCCCGACGGCGGAGCGCTGCTGCTCGGCGTGCTCGGCGCGTCGCACGTCGTCACGGTCGAGCACGCCGCGGGCCGGTTCTCCGAGGAGGTTTCGTGCACCGCGCGCGGGCTCGGCGTCGATCTGCCGGAGCGCACCGCCGCGCCCGGCTATGTCCTGGAATCCCACGTCGACAAGTACGACGAGGGCACCTTCCGCCGCATGGCGCGCGACCTGCGTGACCGTTGCGCGCGGGAAAAGGGTTGGCTCGGTGGCTCTTTCCCCGGTGACGACGCCGCGCTGACCGCGCTGGCCGCCGAACCCGACGGCGCCGGTTGGCACTGGCGGACCTGGCACCTGTATCCGGCCGGCAGCGGCGGGATGGTCGTGCACACCACCAGTCGGTGGCATCCGTGAGCCGCAACCGCCTGTTCGTGATCGCCGGTGTGCTGGCCGTCGCCGCAATCGCCTGCCTGGTGCCCGGAATCATGTTGCTGAACAAGAACATTGGGTCCTACATCGCCAGCCACTATCACGAGTACGCCCACGACGCGAACGGGACGCGTTACGAGTGCAGCGGATCGGCCGACGACGTGGCCGACACGCTCGCGGAGTATCAGGCCCCCGAGGCGCGTGCGGCCAACGGCGACAACGAATACCTGCGCTACAGCAACAACATCGTGACGATCGGGCCCGACGGCAGTCACCCCTGCAGCATCCGCCTGGAAGGCCTCAGCGGCGGATACAGCCACGGCGCCTTCATCTTTCTCGGCCCCGGATTCACACCCGGCTCCCCCTCGGGCGGCGCGGGGGGCAGTCCGGGTGGCCCGGGCGGAGTTAAGTGACCCAGCCGGTATCGCAAAGGAGACAACCATGTACCTCGCGCTCGATTTCGGAGCCACCAACTTCAGCACCATCACCCAGGGCGTGGTCGCCGTCGTGCTGTACTTCGCGGTCGGCGTCGTCGTCCTGATCGCGGGCTTCCTGATGGTGGACGTCCTCACGCCCGGAAACCTGCGCCAGCTGGTATTCATCGACAAGCGGCCCAACGCCGTGGTTCTCGCGTCGGCCATGTACATCGCGCTCGCCATCGTCATCATCAGCGCGATCGCGAGCAGCTACAGCCAGCTGGGGCAGGGACTCGTCGGCGTGGCGGTGTACGGGTTGGTGGGCGTGCTGTTGCAGGGCGGGGCGCTGTTGATCCTGCAGATCGCGGTGCCCGGCAAGTTTCGCGAGCACGTCGACGAGCCGGAGCTGCACCCGGCCGCGTTCGCCACTGCGACCATGCTGGTGGCGGTCGGAGGAGTGATCGCCGCCGCCATCTCATGACCGCCACGGACAGCCGCACGCCGGCGCCGGTCGCATCGACGGCGTTCTCGGGGCGGTGGCGGGCCGTGCTGCTGGCCGCCGTCGCGGCCTGCGCGGCGTCCGGCATCATCTACGAACTCGCGCTGCTGACGCTGGCCGCGAGCCTCAACGGCGGCGGCATCGTCGCCACCTCACTGATCGTCGCCGGCTACATCGCCGCGCTCGGGGTGGGCGCCCTGGTGGTCAAGCCGCTGCTGGCGCACGCGGCCGTCACGTTCATCGCGGTCGAGGTGCTGCTCAGCATCGTCGGCGGCCTGTCCGCCGCGGCGCTGTACACGGTGTTCGCGTTCATCGACGACGAGTCGATGTGGATGCTGGCGTTGGGCACGGCCCTGATCGGGGGGCTGGTCGGCGCCGAGGTGCCGCTGCTGATGACGATGCTGCAACAGGGGCGCACGTCCGAGGCGCCCGACACCGGCCGGACGCTGGCCAACCTCAACGCGGCCGACTACCTCGGCGCGCTGCTGGGCGGGTTGGTGTGGCCGTTCCTGCTGCTGCCGCAGCTGGGCATGATCCGCGGCGCGGCGGCCACCGGCATCGTCAACCTGCTCGCCGCGGCCGTGGTCGCCATTTTCGTGCTGCGCCAAGTCTTTTCGCCCCGCCAGCTGGCGACCGCGCTGTGCGCGCTGGCCGCCGCCCTCGCGTTGCTGGCCACGCTGCTCGCACGGTCGGCCGACATCGAGACGACGAGCCGCCAACGGCTTTACGCCGACCCGATCATCGCCTACCAGCACTCGGCCTATCAGGAGATCGTCATCACCCAGCGCGGCAACGACATGCGCCTGTACCTGGACGGGGGCCTGCAGTTCTCCACCCGCGACGAGTACCGCTACACCGAGAGCCTGGTCTACCCCGCGCTCGGGGCGGGCGCGCGCTCGGTCCTCGTCCTCGGCGGCGGCGACGGGCTGGTGGCCCGCGAGCTGCTGCGGCAGCCGGGCATCACGAGGATCGTGCAGGTGGAACTCGACCCCGCGGTGATCCAGCTGGCGCGCACCACCATGCGCGGGGCGAACGGCGGTTCGCTGGATAGCCCGCGGGTCAAGGTGGTGATCGACGACGCGATGCGGTGGTTGCGCTCGCCGCACCCCGACGTCGTCCCGCCCGGGGGCTTCGACGCGATCATCGTGGACCTGCCCGACCCCGACACCCCGGTCCTGGGCCGGCTGTATTCGACCGAGTTCTACGGGCTGGTCGGGCGGGCGCTCGCCGCCGACGGGCTGATGGTCGTGCAGGCGGGCAGCCCGTTCTCCACGCAGACGGCGTTCTGGCGCACAGTCTCGTCAATCCGCACGGCCGGCTACGCCGCGACGCCCTACCACGTGTACGTGCCGACGTTCGGTGACTGGGGTTTCGCGCTGGCGCGCCGCGGCGGCAGCGCGCCCACGCCCACCGTGCCGCCCAACGCGCCGGCGCTGCGCTTCCTCAACCAGCACGTGCTCGACGCCGCCATGGTGTTTCCCGACGACACCCGCCCCCGCCCGCTCGAGCCGTCGACGCTGGACAATCCCCGCATCGTCGAGGACATGCGGCACGGATACGACTAGATCTGATGGCGCCGACCCGCTTCGCCCGGCGCTCTGCGCCGCGCTTGCGATCGACGACTAGCGGGGCGGCCTACTCCTCGTCGAGGGCGGCCAGCACCTCGTCGGACAGGTCGACGTTGGTCCACACGTTCTGCACGTCGTCGCTGTCCTCCAGCGCGTCGACGAGCTTGAACACCTTCCGGGCGCCGTCCACGTCCACCGGCACGCTGACCGACGGCTGGAAGCTGGCCTCGGCGGACTCGTAGTCGATGCCGGCGTCCTGCAACGCCGTCCGCACCGCGACGAGATCCGTTGGCTCCGAAATGATTTCGAAGCTCTCACCGAGGTCGTTGACGTCCTCGGCGCCGGCGTCGAGGACGGCCGTCAGCACGTCGTCCTCGGTGAGCCCGTTCTTCTCCAGCGTCACGACGCCCTTGCGGGTGAACAGGTACGACACCGAGCCGGGGTCCGCCATCGTGCCGCCGTTGCGGGTCACCGCCACCCGGACCTCACCGGCCGCGCGGTTGCGGTTGTCGGTCAGGCACTCGATCAGCACCGCCACGCCGTTGGGTCCGTAGCCCTCGTACATGATCGTCTGGTAGTCGGCCCCGCCGGCTTCCTCGCCCGCGCCGCGCTTGCGGGCGCGCTCGATGTTGTCGTTGGGCACCGAGGTCTTCTTCGCCTTCTGGATGGCGTCGTACAGCGTCGGGTTGCCCGCCGGGTCCCCGCCGCCGGTACGGGCGGCGACCTCGATGTTCTTGATCAGCCGGGCGAACTCCTTGCCTCGGCGCGCGTCCTTGACGGCCTTTTGGTGCTTGGTGGTGGCCCACTTGGAATGGCCGCTCATCGGTGTCTCTTACCTCTTCTGTCTTGTAAAAGTTCGCCAGACGAGTCTACGTGGGCGCCGACGCCCGACGGCCCGGGCGCTGCGCATCGGGTGCAAGGCCCCACGAGAGGAGCCGAGGCGGCCGTCAGGCGACGCCGTTGACGATGTCGACGAAGAGCCGGTGGACGCGGCGGTCGCCGGTCATCTCCGGGTGAAACGCCGTCGCCAGCTTCGCGCCCTGGCGCACCGCGACCGTGTGCCCGGACGCCTCGGCCAGCACCTGCACGTCCGCACCGGCCCGCTCCACCCAGGGCGCGCGGATGAACACCGCGCGCACCGGACCGTCCAGGCCGGCGAACGGTATGTCGCCCTCGAAGGAGTCGACCTGCCGCCCAAAGGCGTTGCGCCGCACGGTCATATCGATGGCCCGCAACGGCAGCGCCTCCCGGCCGCCCGCGCCGGCATCCAGGATCTCGCTGGCCAGCAGGATCATCCCGGCGCACGCGCCGTACGCGGGCAGCCCGTCGGCCAGCAGACCGCGCAACGGCTCCAGCAGGTCGAGTTCGAGCAGCAGGTGGCTGATGGTGGTGGACTCCCCACCGGGAATGACCAGCCCGTCGGCCTTCTCGAGCTCGGCGCGCCGCCGCACCGGCGTCGCCTCGGCGCCGGCTTCGCGCAGCGCGGCCAGGTGCTCGCGGGTGTCTCCCTGCAGCGCCAGCACGCCGATGCGCGGCGCGCTCACTGCCCGGTCGGCTGAAACTCGCGGTCGAAGCGGGTCAGCCCCTCCTGCATCACCGCCGCCACCATCTCACCGGACTGGGTGAAGATCTTGCCCTGGCACAGCGACCGCCCGCCGCTGGCCGACGGCGACGACTGGTCGTAGAGCAGCCACTCGTCGGCCCGGAAGGCCCGCATGAACCACATCGCGTGATCCAGGGACGCCACCTGCAGGTGCTGGCGGACGTCGAGGTGGTTGACCTGCGCCGATCCCAACAGCGTGAGGTCGCTCATGTAGGCCAGCGCGCAGATGTGCAGCACCGGGTCATCCGGCAGCGGGTCGCGGTGGCGGAACCATACCTGCTGCTGGGAGGCCTTGCCCGGCGACAGTTGCAGCCGGTCGCGCGGCACGATGCAGACGTCCCACTCCTCGAACTGCTTGAACCCGGCGTCGTCGAACACCTTGATCGAGTCCAGGCCGGGCAGCCCGTCGGGGGGCGGCGCGGCGGGCATGACGTCCTGGTGGTGGATGCCCTCCTGATCGGTCTGGAAGGACGCCCCCATGCTGAAGATGATTTCGCCGTGCTGAATCGCGTTGACGCGCCGGGTGGCGAACGAACCGCCGTCGCGGGTGCGCTCGACGATGAAGACCGTCGGCTCGTTGGCGTCCCCGGGCCGCAGGAAGTAGCCGTGCAGCGAGTGCACCTGGTAACGCGGGTCGACCGTGCGCACCGCCGAGACCAGCGACTGCCCCGCCACGTGGCCGCCGAACGTGCGCTGGAAATATCCCGACTCCGGGCTGAACACCCGACCGCGGTAGATGTTGACCTCGAGTTGCTCGAGATCAAGGATCTCTTCGATTGCCACCAATAGCCCTAGGCTTACCAGCCACGCTCGGCCAGGCGATGGGGCTGCGCGATCTGCTCGACGTTGATGCCGACCATCGCCTCGCCCAGGCCGCGCGAGACCTTGGCCAGCACGTCGGGGTCGTCGTAGAACGTGGTGGCCTTGACGATCGCGGCGGCGCGCTGCGCGGGGTCGCCCGACTTGAAGATGCCGGAGCCGACGAACACGCCCTCGGCGCCCAGTTGCATCATCATCGCCGCGTCCGCGGGGGTGGCGATGCCGCCCGCGGTGAACAGGGTGACGGGCAGCTTGCCCGCCCGGGCCACCTCGACGACGAGGTCGTAGGGGGCGCGCAATTCCTTTGCGGCGACGAACAATTCGTCCTCAGAGAGCGACGTCAGCCGGCGGATCTCGCCGCCGATCGCCCGCATGTGGGTGGTCGCGTTGGAGACGTCGCCGGTGCCGGCCTCGCCCTTGGACCGGATCATGGCCGCGCCCTCGCTGATGCGTCGCAGGGCCTCGCCCAGGTTGGTCGCCCCGCACACGAACGGCACGGTGAACTTCCACTTGTCGATGTGGTGGGTGTAGTCGGCGGGGGTCAGCACCTCGGACTCGTCGACGTAGTCCACCCCGAGGCTCTGCAGGATCTGCGCCTCGACGAAATGCCCGATCCGCGCCTTGGCCATCACCGGGATGGTGACCGCGGAAATGATGCCCTCGATCATGTCGGGGTCGCTCATCCGCGACACGCCGCCCTGGGCGCGAATGTCGGCGGGCACCCGCTCCAGCGCCATCACCGCGACGGCGCCGGCGCCCTCGGCGATCCGGGCCTGCTCCGGGGTGACCACGTCCATGATGACGCCGCCCTTGAGCATCTCGGCCATGCCGCGTTTGACCCGCGCCGTTCCCGTCTGGTTGGCCTGGTTGGACTGTCCGCCGCTCTCCACTAGCTCCCGCTCTCCTCGACCATCGCGCTTCCACTCTAGTGGTGGAAACAAACCGGTTTTCCCTCCGCTTCCATCAGTCCCGCCAAGCGCCTGCGACGAGCGTCACATTGTGTTAAAAATTGCGTCAGCTATTTGCGAGACCGTTGCTGCTGGTGTGGATTCTGGGTGGGCAACCGTGGTCACACCGGCCGAGGCGGTCGGCCGAGAAGAGGTCTCGGGTGTTGCCGGATTACGTGCTGTTGCCGCCGGAAATCAATTCGGCGCGGATGTATGCGGGGCCTCGTTCGGGGACGATGTGGGCGGCTTCGGCGGCGTGGGACGCGTTGTCCGCGCAGTTGGCGTCCGCGGCGAGTTCCTTCGAGTTGACGGTCTCGACGCTGACCGGTGGCGTGTGGCAGGGCCCCGCCTCGATGACGATGGCCTCGGCCGCCGCCCCGTACGTGCAGTGGCTGACCGCGACGTCGGGGCAGGCGGAGCTGGTGGCCAACCAGACCCGGTTGTCGGCCGCGGCGTTCGAGGTGGCGTTCACCGCGACGGTGCCGCCGGAGGTGATCGCGGCCAACCGGGCGCTGCTGATGTCGCTGATCGCCACCAACATCCTGGGGCAGAACACCGCGGCGATCGCGGCGACCGAAGCCCAGTACGCCGAGATGTGGGCCCAGGACGTGGCCGCGATGACCGCCTACGACGCCAGCGTCACGGCGGCCGAGGCGACCTGGACGCCGTTCACCAGCCCACCCCTCACCCTGACGAGCCTGCCCACCCCGCAGTTCACCTCCTTCGGCCAGGAACTGCTCCAGGCGCTGAGCCAGTCGCTGACCCAGCAACTGATGAACCCGATGACGCAGCTGCAGATGCTTTCGACGCCCGCGCAGTTCGCGATGGAGCCGATGAACACGGTGATGGGCCAGCTGATGTCCAGCACCAACCCGCTGCTGGGCAGCGCCGGCACCGTCCCGGCCATGGATCCGGTCCTGGCGTCCACCGCCAGCCCGGGCATGGGCGCCCCCAGCCCCGTCACCGCCCAGCTCGCCGGCCGCGTCGTCTCGGCGAGCGCGGGCCGGGCCGGTTCGATCGGGCCGCTGTCCGTGCCCTCCAGCTGGGCCGGCGCCGCGGCGCCGTCGGCGCCCCCGGCCGCCCCGGCCGCCGTGGCGCCCGGCGCCCCGGTCACCCCCGTTTCGGCGGGCCCGTCCGCCGCGCCCCACCTGCCCTCGACGGGAATTCCCGGGCGAGCGACGGCCGCAGCCTCCCATTCGATCGCCGGACCACGCGAAGGCCTGGCGGCGCGCCCGGTGTTGAGTCGGTAAGGCGGAGAGCCGATGTCGTTCGTGATCACCGAACCCGACGCGATGGCGACGGCCGCCGACGAGCTGCAAGGAATCGGCTCGTCGCTGCAGGCGACGAACGCGGCCGTGGCCGGCCCGACGACCGGAGTGCTGCCGCCGGCCACGGATTCGGTGTCGGTGCGCGTGGCGACGATGCTGGACGCGCACGCCCAGCAGTACCAGGCGCTCAGCGCGCAGGCGGAACTGTTCCACAACCAGTTCGTGGAAACCCTGATCACCGCGAAGAACGCGTACGCGCAGACCGAGGCCACCAACGCGGCCGCCATGCAGTCGTCGACGGGCACGGACAAGATCGCGCTGATCATGGGCGGCACCGGGAACCCGTCGCCGGACCTGAAGTACATGACGTCGATCCAGCAGGCGTACCTCGCGCAGAATTACTCCGACTACACCCTGGTGAGTTTGCGTACGCCCGAACAGTTTTGGCCGATCACCGGGCTGGGTAGCGAGACCTTCGGCAAGTCGGTCTACCAGGGCATGGCCACGCTGAACTCCGCGATCCTGACGCAAACGGCGGCCGGCAATCACGTTGTGGTCGTTGGTTATTCGCAGAGCGCGACGATCGCCAGCCTGGAAATGCGCTACCTGCAAGCCCTGCCGGCCGCCCTACGCCCGAGTCAGGATCTGCTGAACTTCGTCCTGCTCGCCGACCCGAACAACCCGATGGGCGGCATCCTGACGCACTTCATTCCGGGCTTCGGGGCGTTCCACTTCGCCACCCCGCTCACCACGTCCTACGCGACGTCCATCTTCACGCTGCAATACGACGCGATCGCCAACTTCCCGTCGAACTGGTTGTGGCTGCCGTCGGACCTCAACGCCCTGTTCGGGTTCTTCGACCTGCACCACACGATGCCCTTCCTGTCGGCCGCGCAGGTCGCCGGCGCGATCCAGCAACACGTGGGCAACATGACCTTCTACTTCATGCAGACCGCGCAATTGCCGCTGCTGGATCCCATCCGATGGATCCCGATCCTCGGCAACCCGCTGGCGGACCTGCTGCAACCGTTCGTCAAGCCGTTCGTCGACCTTGGCTACTACGCGCCCGGGCTGTTGCCGGGCCCGGTGACCATGGCCGGTTCCCTCGGCCAGGGCGTCACGTCCGGAATTGCCGGACCGTTGGTGCTCGGCGTGCCCCCACTGGCCCCCAGCGGTGTGGCCAGCGGCTTCTAGCGCGTCAGCGGATCGACACCAGCGGCCCCGGCGCCCGGCCGGCCGCCAGCGCGGCCGCGTCGCCGAGGAGTTCGGGCAGCTGCATCGGGTACACCGTCTCGCCGGCCGCGGCCAGCCGGGCGATGTCGGAGGCGTCACACCAGCGGTGGCCGTGAATGTAGCTGCGTTCGAAGTCGGTTCGGCCCGCGCCGGACGGCTCGAACCGCCGGGTGCGGTAGACGAAGTAGAACTCTTCGCTGTCGATCAGGGAGCCGTTGAACTCGAACACCTCGTCGCGCCGCCAGACCGGGCCGACCATCTCACCCGGTGCGACCCGCAGCCCGGTCTCTTCGGCCAACTCGCGGGCGGCGGCCTCGGCCAACCGCTCGCCCTTGCCCACCTCGCCGCCGACCGTGATCCACCACCTCGGCGCGTCCGCGCGGGGGATGGCCGGATCCGAACCGCGCAGCAACAGGACGGCGCCGGTCTCGTCGAGCAGCACGACGCGCGCCGAGGTGCGGTGGTTGAGCACCCCGTGGTCGCCGTGCGCCAACGCGTGGGGCCGTTCGACGATCTCGAAATAGCTGGGCAGCGCGGCGGTTCCGCCGAGGTGGAAGAGGCGCACCAGCGGCCGCTCGGCCAGCGCCAGCGTGTCCCGGACCGCGTCGTTGTGGAAGCGGCGGGCCAACACCACCCGCGCCTCGGCGTCGGCCAGCTCGGCGATCAGCCCCGCCGGCAGCGACGCCGGATCCACGATCGCCAGCGCGGCCGACAGCTCGTTCTCGCAGGACTCCCGCGCCTGCCGCGGCGCGGCCTCGGCGGCGTCGGCCAGCGCGGCCAGCCGCCGGCCCTCGGAGGCGCCGCCGTAGGCGTCGATGGCGACCGCGCGCGCGACCACCGCGCGCCGCGCCAGGGCGCCGTCGAGCGCCTGCCACGACAGGTCGTAGCGCACGTGCAACCGGTCCAGCCGGTTGGCCGTCTGATACGCCCAGGCGCCGACGATCGCCAGCACCGCGACGAGCACCGCGACGGCGACCACCAGCCACGTCATCAGCTGGCCACCTGCACCTTGGCGCCGGACGCGGCGACCGTCTCGTAGACCCGCATGATCTGGCTGGCCACCACCGACCAGTCGTAGCGCTGGACGGCCGCCGAACCGGCCGCCACATAGCGTTCGCGCTGCACATCGTTTTCTAGCACCGCGATCAGGGCATCCGCCAGCGCGGCGCCGTCGCCCACCGGCACCAGGCAGCCCGCCTCGCCGTCGCGCAGCACGCGCCGGAACGCGTCCAGATCGCTGGCCACCACCGCGGTGCCGGCCGCCATGGCCTCGACCAGGACGATGCCGAAACTCTCGCCGCCGAGGTTGGGCGCGCAGTACACGTCCGCGCTACGCATCGCCGACGCCTTCCCGGCGTCGTCGACCTGCCCCAAAAACCGGATGTGCTTCACCAATTCGCCTGCCTGGCCGCGCAATTCGTCCTCGTCGCCGCGGCCGACGATGAGCAGCTCGATGTCCGGGAAGCGCGCGAGGACCCCGGGCAGCGCCTCGAGCAGGACGGGCATGCCCTTGCGGGACTCGTCGTAGCGGCCCAGGAACAGCACGGTCTTGCCCGGCCGCGGGTACCCGTCCAAAGGTGGCGCCGAGGCGAACGAGTCGACGTCCACCCCGTTGGGGATCTCGACCGCGTCGGTCCCCAGCGCCTCCATCTGCCAGCGACGGGCCAAGTCGGACACCGCGATCCGGCCGACGATCTTCTCGTGCATCGGCCGCAGGATGCCCTGGAACACCGTGAGGGTCAGCGACTTCGTGGTCGAGGTGTGGAACGTCGCCACGATCGGCCCCGCGGCGATGTTCAGGGCCAGCATCGACAGGCTCGGCGCGTTGGGCTCGTGCAGGTGCAGGACCTCGAAATCGCCTTCGGCGAGCCACTTTTTGACCTTGCGGTGGGTCGCCGGGCCGAACCGCAGCCGGGCCACCGAGCCGTTGTAGGGAATGGGGACGGCCTTGCCGGCGGAGACGACGTACTCGGGCAGCACCGCGTGCGGCGACGACGGCGCGAGCACGCTCACCTCGTGCCCGCGTTGACGCATCACCTCGGCCAGCTGCAGCACGTGCGACTGCACCCCGCCCGGCACGTCGAACGAGTAGGGGCACACCATCCCGATGCGCATCAGATCTCCCTGAGCCGCGCCTGTCTGGCTTCAGACAGGTCGGCCAGCCACTGCGGTTGCAGCATGTGCCAGTCCTCGGGGTAGGCGGCGATGTTCTTGGCGAACTGGTCGGCCAGCGCCTGGGTGATGGCGGCCACGTCCCCGCCGCTGCAATCCAGCGGCGGGAACACCTCGAACCCCCAGCCATCACCGTCGAACCAGCAATGCACCGGCAGCAACGCCGCACCGGTCGCAATCGCCAGCTTCGCCGGCCCGGCCGGCATCCGGGTGGCCTCGCCGAAGAAGTCGACCTGCACACCGGTGCGGGTGAGGTCGCGATCGGCCATCAGGCACACCAATTGGTTGTCTCGCAGCCGGTCGCACAGCACCTCGAAGGCCGGCCGCTCGCCCCCCGACAGCGGCAGCACCTGGAACCCGAGACTCTCGCGGTAGCGCAGGAAGCGCCGGTACAACGACTCGGGTTCGAGCCGTTCCGCGACGGTGGTGAAGGTGCCGCGCGTCTGGGTGAACCACACGCCGGCCATGTCCCAGTTACCGCTGTGCGGCAACGCGCAGATCGCGCCCCGGCCCGTGGTCAGCGCCGCGTCCAGGTTGTCGGCCCCCCGGAAAGCGGCGTCGAGCTCGCCGGCCAGCGCGCGCAGGTCCATCGACGGCAGGCGAAACGCCTCCCGCCAGTAGCGGGCGTAGGAGACCAGCGAGGCCAGCATCAGCTCGTCGGGCACCTCGGCCGGCGTGACGCCGATGACGCGGGCCAGGTTCTTGCGCAGCTGCTGCGGACCGCCGCCGCGGGCGGCATAGCGGGCGCCGGTCTCGAACGCGGAGCGCGCGGCGAATTCCGGCATCGCCCGGACGGCCATCCAGCCGGCCGCGTAGGTCCAGTCGGTCGCGGTGCCGGACACCAGGCGGCGCGGCGCGGAGATCAAACCCATGCCCGGAATCACGGCATGCGCTCCGTCGCGCCGGGCGAGGTCCGCACCGTGTGCAGCCGCTGCAGGCAGGTGAGGACGCTGGCCGCCGCCAGCAGCCACATCGCCACCGGCAGCGCGGGCGGCCAGGCGACGAACGGGAAGTCCGACACGCCGGCGCCCACCAGCACGATGATCAGGCGCTCCGGGCGTTCGATGAGGCCGCCGTCGCCGCGCAGCCCGCTGGCCTCGGCCCGCGCCTTGATGTAGGAGATGACCTGCGAGGTGACGAGGCAGATCAGGGTGGCCACCACCAGCGGCTTGTCGTGCAGGCCGAACGCGATCCACCACAGCAGGCCGCAGAACACCGCGCCGTCGCTGACGCGGTCGCAGGTCGCGTCGAGCACGGCGCCGAACCGGGTGCCGCCCCCGCGCTCGCGGGCCATCGCGCCGTCGAGCATGTCGAACAGCACGAAGAACCAGACCACCAGCGTGCCGGCGAACAGCTTGCCCATCGGGAACAGCGTCAGCGCCCCCGCCACGGCGACGACGGTGCCCAGGATCGTGACGGCGTCCGGCGTCAGCCCCATGCGCAGGCACGCCCTGGCGGTCGGGGTGGTGAGCCGCGCGAACGCCGCCCGCGACAGGAACGGCACCTTACTCATGCGCGACTCATTGCTGCTTGGCCCACTCGGTCGACAGCAGCCGGCGGGTTTCGCGCAGCAGCTGCGGGATCACCTTCGCGCCGCCGATGATGGTGATGAAGTTCGCGTCGCCGCCCCAGCGCGGCACGACGTGCACGTGCAGGTGTTCGGCCAGCGACCCGCCGGCCGACGTGCCCAGGTTCACGCCGACGTTGAAGCCGTGCGGGTTTGACACGTTCTTGATGACGCGAATCGCCTTCTGGATGAAGGCCATCAACTCCGCGCTCTCCTCGGCCGTGAGGTCCTCGAGTTCGGACACCCGCCGGTACGGCACCACCATCAGGTGTCCCGGGTTGTACGGGTAGAGGTTGAGGACGACGTAGACCAGTTCGCCGCGGGCGACCACCAGGCCTTCCTCGTCGGGCAGTTGCGGGATGTCGGTGAAGGGCTGCTCGGTCTTGCCCGACGAGGCGCGCTTCATCGGCGCCTCGGCCAGATAGGTCATCCGGTACGGCGTCCACAGCCGTTGCAGGTGGTCGTCCTCGCCGACACCGGTGTCGAGGATGGTGTCCTCGGTGCGTTCCTCGCGTTCACTCACCGCCGGTGGCCTTCACGAGTTCGGCTGTGGGGACGGCGTTTTCGCGGTCGGCGATCCAGGCCACGATGGCGTCGACGGCGCTGTCGCGGGGCACGCCGTTGATCTGGGTGCGGTCGCCGAAGCGGAAGCTCACCGCCTCCGCTTGGACGTCGCGGTCGCCGGCCAGCAGCATGAACGGCACCTTCTGGCCGGTGTGGTGCACGATCTTCTTGGCCATCCGGTCGTCGCTGCCGTCCACCTCCACCCGCACGCCGTGCGACTTCAGTTGCGCGGCAACGCTTTCCAGATAAGGCACATGCTCGTCGGCGACGGGGATGCCGACCACCTGTACGGGCGCCAGCCACGCCGGGAACGCGCCCGCGTAGTGCTCGGTGAGGATGCCGAAGAACCGCTCGATCGACCCGAACAGGGCGCGGTGGATCATCACGGGCCGCTGGCGGGTGCCATCGGGCGCGGTGTACTCCAGCTCGAAGCGCTCCGGGAAGTTGAAATCCACCTGGATGGTGGACATCTGCCAGCTGCGGCCCAGCGCATCGCGGGCCTGCACCGAGATCTTCGGGCCGTAGAACGCCGCGCCGCCGGGGTCGGGAACCAGTTCCAGGCCCGACTCGGCGGCCACCTCGGCCAGGGAATTGGTGGCCTGCTCCCACATTTCGTCGGTGCCGACGAATTTCTCCGGGTCCTTGGTGGACAGCTCCAGATAGAAGTCCTCCAGGCCGTAGTCGCCGAGCAGCTCGAGGACGAATCGCAGCAGCGACGCCAGCTCCCCGTGCAGCTGCTCGCGCGTGCAGAAGATGTGCGAGTCGTCCATGGTGAACCCGCGCGCCCGGGTCAGCCCGTGCACCACGCCGGACTTCTCGTAGCGGTACACGGTGCCGAACTCGAAGAGCCGCAACGGAAGTTCGCGGTACGAGCGCCCCCGCGACCGGAAGATCAGCGTGTGCATCGGGCAGTTCATCGGCTTGAGGTAGTAGTCCTGCCCGGGTTTGCGCACCGTCCCGTCGTCGTTCAACTCGGCGTCGAGGTGCATCGGCGGGAACATCCCGTCGGCGTACCAGTCCAGGTGCCCCGAGGTGTGGAACAGCTGCGCCTTGGTGATGTGCGGGGTGTTGACGAATTCGTATCCGGCCTCGATGTGCTTGCGCCGCGAATACTCCTCCAGCTCCCTGCGCACCAAACCGCCCTTGGGGTGGAAAACCGCCAGCCCGGAACCGATTTCGTCGGGGAAGCTGAACAGGTCCAGCTCGGTGCCCAGCTTGCGGTGGTCGCGGCGCTGCGCCTCGGCGAGCAGCTCGAGGTGGTGATCCAGCGCCTCCTGCGACTCCCACGCCGTGCCGTAGATGCGTTGCAGGCTGGCGTTTTTCTGGTCGCCGCGCCAGTAGGCGGCCGAGCTTCGGGTCAGCTTGAAGGCCGGGATGTGCTTGGTGGTCGGGATATGCGGACCCCGGCACAGGTCCCCCCAGACCCGTTCCCGGCTGCGGGGATTGAGGTTGTCGTAGGCGGTGAGCTCGTCGCCGCCGACCTCCATGATGTCGGGGTCGCCCGACTTGTCGTCGACGAGTTCGAGCTTGTAGGGCTCGTTCGCCAACTCCGCGCGCGCCTGGTCCTTGGACTCGTAGACCCGGCGCTCGAAGAGCTGCCCCTCTTTGACGATCTGGCGCATCCGCTTTTCCAGCTTGTCCAGATCCTCGGGTGTGAACGGCTCGGCCACGTCGAAGTCGTAGTAGAAGCCGTCGGTGATCGGCGGCCCGATGCCCAACTTGGCGTGCGGGAACAGATTTTGGACGGCCTGGGCCAGCACGTGCGCCGCCGAATGACGGATGACGCTGCGGCCCTCGTCGGTGTTGGCCGGCACGGGAACGACGTCGGCGTCGGCCCCGGGCACCCAGCTCAGGTCGCGCAGCTTGCCGTCGGCGTCGCGCACCACCACGATCGCGTCGGGCGCCCCGCGGCCCGGCAGCCCCGCCTCCCGCACCGCGGCTGCGGCGGTGGTCCCGGCGGGCACCCGGATAGGGCCTGCTGGGGACGGGTTTGCCGGGGCGCTCATCCGTGGGTTCTCCTAGGTCGGTGGTCGACGACCATGCTATCGGGGCGTTCCGGACGCAAGCAGGGCCGCCGACAGAGCGCTTCCGCGCCGGGCGAACGGTTCTTCAGTCCGGCGATGGTGCCGCACCGCCGCAGCGGCGGCCACGAGCAGCTTGAAGATCGGCACCGGCGTGTGTCTGGTGGTGGAGCGCCGGTTGTGGCCCCACGATTATGGCGGCGCGAGCCAGGCCAGCGCGGCGACCGTCAGGGCTTGAGTCCCGGTGTCGAGGGTGGGCTGGATGACAGGCGCGAACGTCGGGGAATGGTTGACCGGAATGTCCTCGCTGACGCGGCCCGCGTTCACCGCATTGCGATAGGTGTCGGGGTCGACGCCGCCGATACCCCAGTAGCAATAGGGCGTCCCGAGCGCACTCGGGATGTCGCTGAAGTCCTCGCTGGCGGCCTGCAGCGGCAGCTCGGACGATCGGTCGCCGAAGAAATCGTCGAACGCGGCGCGCACCCGCTCCGCGACCGCGGGATCGTTGACGGTCGCCGGGTAGTGGTCGAACAGCTCGAAGTCGGGATCCATCGGGGAGCCGGACGCCCGGCATTCGGCGGTGACGATGCGCCGGATCGCGTCGAGGACCCTGGTGCGGGTCTGCTCGCTGTAGGTGCGCAGGTTGAGTTCCAGCACGGCGCGGTCGCCGATGATGTTGCTCTTGGTTCCCGCCTCGATCCTGCCGATGGTCAGCACGGCGGAATCGGTTGGCGCGACCTCACGGGAGACCACGGTCTGCAGCCGGATCACGATCATGGCGGCGAGCACCACCGGATCGACGGTGGCCTGGGGCATCGAGCCGTGCCCGCCGCGGCCGTACACGGTAATCCGCACGCTGTCCGCGGTAGACAGGACGGGCCCGGGCCGCGCGCCGACCTGACCGGCCGGGAAAGGCAGGACGTGCTGGGCGAGGGCGACGTCGACGCGGCCGACCAGCGTTGCGAGACCATCGTCGAGCATGCCGCGTGCGCCGTCGCCGACCTCCTCGGCGGGCTGGAACAACGCGATCACGGTGCCCTTCCACTGACCGCGGGCGCCCGCCAGCAATGCGGCCGCTCCGAGCAGGCAGGTCACGTGAACGTCGTGGCCGCAGGCGTGCATCACCGGCACCCGGTTGCCGTCCGCATCGGTGGCGGTGGCAGTGCTGGCGTACGGCAGGCCGGTGGATTCCTTGACCGGTAGCGCGTCCATGTCGGCCCGCAGCAACACGGTCGGGCCGTCACTGTTGCGCAGGATCCCGACGACGCCCGTGCCGCCGATGCCCTCGTGCACGTCGTAACCGAAGCCACCCAGCCGCTCGGCCACGGCCGCAGCCGTGTCGCGCTCCTGGTGTGACAGTTCCGGGTGTTGGTGCAGGTTGCGGTAGAAGTCCTCCTGCCAGTCCCGGGCGTCGCGCAGGCCCGCGAGCACCCGGGTTGACACCGAGTTAGTGGCTGTCCCCATCGTTGACGTCCTCCTCCGTCTGATGCGCCCCGGGCGCCGACCCGCCGGACCGACCCCCGGTGAAACGGGTTGCCGGCGACCAGGCGCCCACGGCGGGCAACATCCAGCCACGCCACTGCGCGAGCCAGCACAACACCGTCCCTGTCAGTGTGCCCACCAGCAGCCCGGGGGTCGGATGGTCGCGATAGTTGAAGAGCACCAGGACGCCGCTCGCGGCGAGGGCGCAGGTGGCATACAGGGTGTTGCCACCGAAGATTCCCGGGACGCGACGCATCACGATGTCCCGCGTCGCTCCCCCGCCGACTGCAGAGATCGTGCCCAGCAGCAACGCCGCCAACCAGCCGAGCCCCACGGCGAGCGTCTTATGCGCACCGGTCGCCGCCCAGCATCCCAATGCCAGCGCGTCCACCACCGGCCATACCCGGTTCCACACCCGGCCCTCGACCCGGAATGCGAAGGCGAACGCCGCTCCAGCCAGGGCGGTCAACAGATAGGCGTAGTCGGTGAGCGCGACCGGGGTGCCACGCTGCAGCAGAGTGTCGCGGATCATCCCGCCACCCAGGCCCGACAACACGGCGAGGGCCGCGAAGCCAACGGGGTCCAGCCTCTCCTTGCGGGCGACCACGCCGCCCAGCAGGGCATTGCCGAACACGCCGGTCAGGTCAACCGCACGGAACAAGTCCGCCATTGTCAGGCCGGCGAGCGTCACACCGAAACCCCTTTCCCCACCCGGGTCAGTGTCCCGGGTACCCGCGCGGACAGGGCCGACGCACCGACGCAGTCGACCGTGCCGCCGTCCAACGGAGGTCGCCGAAACCCTTACGGGGCAACGATTTTCGGCACGACATAGCGCTAGGGTTGCCCGGGCTTGAGCCGCACGAACAGGGCGTCGGCTTCGGTGAGCAGGGTGTCGCCGTCGGTCAACCGCCCGGACACGAAGATCTTGCGCCCGTCCACGCGGTCCACCCCGGCGTCGAACTGCAACTCCTTTTCGATGGGCACGATGTTGCGGTAATCGATCTTGAGGTACGCGGTGCGCTGGCGGCGGCTCCCCGTGAGCAGCACCGCCGTCAGGCCGAGCACGGTGTCGAAGAGCATGCCGAGCGAGCCGCCGTGCACCGCGCCGTTGCGTCCCAGATGGAACCGGGCGAAGCGCGCCCAGCCGTGCACGCGGCCGTCGTCACCCTTGCGGGCCGACATCGGGACCGTCAGGAGGTTGCCGCGCATCGGTAGGTCCATGCGCCGGCCCGAGGGCGAGGCCCACTCGTCGGCGTCGTACGGCGCGAGCAACGCCGACACCTTCTCCAGCTGGTTCGCCGCCTCGGTGATCACCTCGTCGGGGGCGTCGACGGCGCGGGCGTGGTCCTGCAGCTTGCGCACGGCGTCGATGAACCGGCCGTAGTCGGGGCCGCCCTTGGTCGTCGGTTCGGGCGGGTTGAACCCGCCGCCGGGATGCCTGGCCTGTCCGCTGCTCACCCGGACACCGTATCGGGTGCTCAGACGGTGTTCTGACCTCCGGCGGTCGACAGCGCCTCGAACTCGTCGTCGCTCAGCTCGATCTGGGCGGCGGCGACGTTCTCCTCCAGGTGTGCCACCTTCGACGTGCCGGGAATCGGCAGCATCACCGGCGACCGCTTGAGCAACCAGGCCAGCGCCAGCTGCGACGGGCTGGCGTGGTGATCGGCGGCGATGCGCTGCAGCGGGCCGTCGGTAGCTGCCAGCGGCCCGGCGGCCAGCGGGAACCACGGGATAAACCCGATGCCCTGGCTGGTCGCGGCGTCCACCAGCGGTTCGGCGCCCCGGGCCGACAGGTTGTACATGTTCTGCACGGACACGATCTCGGTTATCCGCTGGGCCTCGGTGAGCTGGTCGACGTTCACCTCGGACAGGCCGATGTGGCGAATCTTGCCCTCGTTCTTCAGCGCCGCCAGCTCGCCCACCTGATCGGCCAGCGGGAAGTCACGGTCGATGCGGTGCATCTGGAACAGGTCGATGGTCTCGACGCCGAGGCGGCGCAGGCTCATCTCGCATTCCTGGCGCAGATAGCTCGGGTTGCCCAGCGGGATCCAGACGTCGGGTCCGGTGCGCAGCAGGCCCGCCTTGGTGGCGATGACCAACCCGTCGTAGGGGTGCAGCGCCTCGCGGATGATCTCCTCGGCGATGTAGGGGCCGTAGGAGTCGGCGGTGTCGATGAAGTTCACCCCGAGTTCCACGGCCCGGCGCAACACCCGGACGGCCTCGTCCCGGTCGGCCGGCGGGCCCCAGACGCCCTTGCCGGTCAGGCGCATGGCGCCGAACCCGAGCCGGTTGATGGTCAGGTCGCCGCCGAGTGTGAACGTTCCGGACGCTTGGCTTTTTGATGCAACGGTTTCCGAGTTTTGTGCGGTCACTTTTACGACCGTACGCCGGAAATCCGCCGCGCATCCCGGCGTGGCAAGCTGGGCCGGTGGACCTAGGAGCGCTCGAGGAACTGCCGTTGACCTACTCCGAGGTGGGGGCGACCGCGTCCGGCACGTTGCCCGCGGGGTACGGCCACCTGCACACCGAGAAACAGATCGGCACGGGGCAGCAGCGCTTCGAGAAGGCCGCCGACGCCGTCATGCGGTGGGGCATGCAGCACGGCGCGGGCCTGCGGGTGCGGGCCAGCTCGGAGGTCGCCGAGGTCGACACGGTTGTGTTGGTACGCATGGGTTTTCTGCCCGCGCCGTGCCGGGTGGTGTACGTGATCGACGAACCCGACATGCGCGGATTCGCCTACGGCACCCTGCCTGGGCATCCGGAGTCCGGCGAGGAACGCTTCGTCGTCCGGCGCGACCCCGCCACCTCCGCGGTGTTCGCGGAGGTGACGGCGTTCTCCCGGCCGGCGACCTGGTGGAGCAAGGTCGCCAGGCCGGTGGTGGCGGTGGCCCAGCGCGTCATCGCCAAACGCTATCTGCGCGGGGTCTGAGCCGGGCTTAGGTCCCCAGGCCGCCGAGCGTCACGCCAGCGTGACGTAGGCCGCCGAACGTCACGCCAGCGTGGCGGGCGGCGCTAGGATCCCCAGGCCCTCAGCAACCGCTCTGCGCCCGAACACATTTCGTCGATCACCTCCGCCACCGACGCGTCGTCGCGAATCATCCCGACGCCCTGACCGGCGTCGACCGGGGCCACCCGGCGATCGTCGGCGGCGATCGAGGCCTCGAGTTCGTCGCACGCCTGCGGGTCGAGCGCGTCCTCCTTGCCGGTCCAGCGCTCGACGAAGTCGTTGGTCAGCACCCGCGACGGGAAGCGCGCGGGCCACGGCCGGGCCTGGGCGACGTCGAACGCCCGGGTGACCGCGGTGTCGGTGGCCCGGGCCGCGATCAGCGCGCGGCGGCTGCCGTCGCCGGAGAGCGCCTCCGGGCACGCGGCCAGGCGGGTGCCCACCCACGCCCCGCTCGCCCCGGCGGCCAGCACGGCGGCCAGGCTGCGCGCCGACGCGACACCCCCACCCGCGAGGACCGGCACCGAGACGGCGTCCAGCACGGTGTCGAGCAACGGCAGCGTCGCGAGCTTCGTCTCGCCATGCCCGCCGCCCTCCGCACCCCGGGCCACCAGGATGTCGACGCCAGCGTCGGCCGCCTGCCGAGCCCCGATGCCGTCGTAAACCTGTGTCGCCGTGGGGATTCCGGCGTCGTGGGCCTTGGCGACCCACGACCAGTCGGTCCCGAAGCTGACCGACAGCAGCGCCGGCCGTGCGGCCACGGCGTCGTCTAGCAGGCCCGCCTCGGTGCGCATCACCCAGTCGACCAGACCGATGCCGAAGGTCCCCCGCACGTGCCGCAGCTGTGCTTGCAGCAGTTCCCTCGTCGCGACGCTGCCCATGCCGACCATGCCCAGACCGCCGGCGGCGGTGACCGCCGCGGCCAGCCGGCCGCCGGCGACCCCACCCATCGGCGCGTTGACGATCGGGACCCGCAGCCCGAATTCCCTCGACCAGCGCGTGGCGAGCATCCGGCTAGTGAACCGCGGGAAGGGTCTTGAGCACGGTCAGCATGACCACCGAATCCTCGACCGCATGCAGCGCGTGCCGCTCCGCCGGGATGGCGACATAGTCACCGGTCCTGCCCTCCCACGCGTCACCGCCGGCCGTCAAGCGGACATGACCCTGCAGGACCTGCAGCGTCGCCTCGCCGGGGCTGTCGTGTTCGGAAAGGTCATGGCCGCCAAGCAAAGCCAACACGGTCTGGCGAAGTTCGTGGGTGTGGCCACCGTGGATGGTGTGGGCGGCCCGGCCGCTGTGCGATTCCTTGGCTTCGGCCAGCTTTTCGGACGCGAGGCTGGTCAACGAGATCGATTCCATAGCTGAGTCCTTTGCGGTTGAGCGGACGCGATCAGGCCGTCAATAGCAGTATCCCCGCCACCACCAACGCGATGACCTTGACCACTTCCAAGCCGATGTACACGTAGTGGGCCCGCGAGCGCGGCCCCTGCGCCCCGGCGAGCACGCTGTCGGATCGGCGTGTCAATCGGGGCCGCACCGCGATCAACTGCACCGCCAGCGCGCCGATGGCGACGAAGATCGCCGCGGCGACGCCCGCCCGCGAGGGGCCGGCGACCACGATCGCCGCCACAACCAGGGCGAAGGCGACCTCGACGGTGTTGAGGGCGCGAAACACCAGCCGCCCGATGCCGAGTCCGATCTGCAAGGTCACGTTGGGCGCCCGGAATTTCAGCGGCGCCTCCAGGAACGAAATGGCCAGCACCATGCCGAGCCACACGAACGTCACCGCGACGGCGACCGCCGGCCCGGCGCTCATTTGGCCACTTTCTGCGGCGCCAGGTGCGCCACGCACAGATCGGGTTCGACGAACGCGTCGAGCCGGTCGACCGAGACCGGCGCGCCCCACGCCTCCATGGCGCCCTGCATGAGGCCGAGGTGCACCGGGCAGACGACGGCCATCCGGTCTTCGGCCAATTCCAGGAACGGGCAGTGCCGCAGCCCGACCTGCTGCCCGCCATCGGCCTTCCGGCGCTCGGGTGCGAAGCCGAGTTCGTCGAGCATGTTCACCAGTTGGTCGATGGCGTCGGCGGCGTTGGCGGCCTTCGGCGGCACCGCTTCCAGGCTGGATTCCAGCTTTCGGCCCCAGGCGCGGCCCGCGGCCAAGGCCTTGGCGCCGGCGTCCCGCTCGCCGGCGAACGCCACGGCCAGGATCTCGGCGAGGAGGCGATAGTGCCGCGTGCCGCCGCGGTCCATCTGCCGCACCGCGCGGAACATCAGGGGTGGACGGCCCGGCCCCTTGCGGTCCAGCTCGACCTGCTCCACTTGGCCCTGGCCGACCAGGCTCTCGAGGTGGAAGCGGACGGTATTGGGATGCACGCCCAGCACCTCGGCGATGGCGGCGATGCTCATGGCATCGGGCGACGCCCGCAGGATCCGCAGCACCTCGCGGCGGCGGCTGGCGGATTCGCCGGTCGACCTCGGCGGCAACTTCACGGGACCCTCACGCTCCTTCTGCTTGGCCGGCCATCGCTCGAGCGGCCACCCAAGGCGTGTCTACACCGGCCCGGGGCGTCTTGGCCGCCCAACCCGCGAATCCCGCGGCCGCCCGGCGCCCACCCAGCCGGGCGCTCGGCCAAAGCCGCACCACGCACGCACGCCATGGGCCAAGAGTTTACACAATAAATTTTTGTAAAAACGAAAGGCGGCTGAAGATCACACCCGGCACCCCCCCCCCCGCCTAGAGCCATGCGCTCAAATGCTCTGCGCCGACGCCCGTTTCGGGTCTTCTGGGTGGGCGAGCCGATACACCTCGATGAGCCGAGCCACGTCGGTGGGCGTGACGATGCCGACCACCTGGTCGCCCTCGAACACCAGCGCACGGCTGCGGGGGCCGGCGGGGGCCATCCGCTCCAGCAGGGCGGTCAGTGGCTCCTGCGGCGCGCCGGACGGCACCTCCTGCAGGGGTTGCGCCACCTCACCCACGGTGGCGGTGGCGCGCCGCCCGGGCTCCATGTCCCGCAACTGCCGCAACGTGATCAGCCCCGTAACCGACCCGCTCCGGTCGACGACCGGATACGCCGAATGCCGGTCGCCGAGCACATAGCGCTGCACGAAATCGTCGACGGTGATCCAGCCTGGCGCGGTGTGCGGCCGCGCGGTCATGGCGTCGGCGACGCGCACCCCGGCGAACATCTGCTGCGTCGAAATCCGCGTCTCCTCTTCGCGACTGGCGGCGAAGATGAACCAGCCGATGAAGGCCAGCCACACACCGCCCACGACACCGCCGACCAGGAACTCGGCCAATCCCAACGCAATCAGGATGAACGCGACCACCCGCCCGGCGTGGGCCGCGCCGATGGTGGCGCGCACGCTGTCCCCGTGCCGGCGCCACAGGAAGGCCCGCAGCACCCGGCCACCGTCCAAGGGGGCGCCCGGCAACAGGTTGAACAGCCCGAGCAGCAGGTTGATGCCGGCCAGCCACGAAGCGACCCCGACGGCGATCGGGCTGGCGCCCATGGCCGGCAGGGCGGCAACCAGGCCGCCGAAGACGGCCGCCAGCCCGAGGCTGGTGACCGGACCCGCGATCGCGATGCGCAACGCCGCCGCCGGCGTCTTCGCCTCGCCGCCGAGCGTGGTCACGCCGCCGAACAGCCACAGCGTCACGCTGCCCACCGGCACCCCGGCGCGGCGGGCGACCACGGCGTGCGCCAGCTCGTGCGCCACCAGCGACGCCAGCAGCACCAGCGCACCGCACGCGCCGGCCGCCCAGTAGGCGAGCGGCGAATAACCCCCGACGCTGGAGGGCAGCGTGCTGGCCAGGCTCCAGGTGAACAACCACAAAATGACCAGCACGCTCCAGTGCAGGTTCACCGGAAAGCCGGCGATCCGCCCCAGTGGGATCGCGTCGCGCACCTCGAACCTCCAAAGTCGTTGAGGGGAGGCGGTTCGAGGGCCGCCTCTGACCCGAACGTAGGTCGACGCCGGCGTCGCCACTAGGGTCGTTGGACCCCGCGCCGGCGGCCGGGCCGGCTTGCCGTGATGACTTTGGGCCGCATCCGCAATCTGCGCGTGACGGAATTACCGCGCGGTCTCCCGTAACTTGACTGATGCGGTTGACCAAAGGAGTGAGACGGCTATGGGGGTATCTCTTGCTGACCGACTCTGACGTGGACGCCCTGGCTTCGGAATTCTTGCAATCGCACTATCTTGGGCCGATCTACGCCGACTGGTCCCCCGACCGCCGCCTGGACACATTCCTGCGTCGCCGCGGCCTCTCCCGCGTCGCCGACGACGGCGACCTGTCCAACACCGTCCTGGAACGCGTTCTGGGGCGCCGCCGCAGCTAACGCGCTTCAATTAGCAACGCCCACAACGCTTTCCAACTCGGCAAGGGATTCCTCGGTCCACGGGATCAGCGTCTCGATATCTGGCACCACGTCGCGGCCCGCGGCGTAACCGAATCCGACCCGCTCGGCGTACAGGCACGTCGTGATGTTGAGCGCGTGGCCGTCGTACACCGTCGACACCGGGTACATCGCCTCGATACGCGCGCCGTTCCAATACATTTGGGCCGAGGGGCCGCGAACGTGCGAGATCGGCAGGTTGTACCCGGTGCGGATTTTCGGTGTGAACGGCAGCAACGGGCCGATGGCCGTCGCGGCGATGCTTCCGGCGTTGGTCAGCAGCGATGCCGCCGCTCCCCGCTTGGACACCCACCGCTTGCCCTCCGACATCGACCGATGGATCAGATCGAGCCGGTCCTTCGGATCGTCCAGGTCGGTGCCCAGCGGGCACATCCACAATCCAAAGCGGTTGCCGTGCTGGTCATCCGGCACGTCGTGGTCGCGGTCGCGCACCGTGACGGGGCAGGCCGCCACCAGGGACCGATTGGGCAATTCGCCGTGATCGCCCAACCAGCGCCGCACCACGCCGGCCGCCATCGCGGTGAGCACATCGTTGCCGGTCACCCCGGCCGCCTCGCGCACCGCGTGGATGCGCTCGAGTGCCCAGCTGCCCGCGGCGACCGCGCGCTCGGGGCCCGGGCGGCCGTTGAACCGGGTGAAGGGGGCGCCCAGGGGCAGCACGGTGGTGTGCCCCACCAGCGAGTCCAGCACGGTGGTGATCTCGCCGGCGGCCACCCGCCCGATCAGCCCCGCGCCCGCGGCCGCCGCGTCGGTCAGCGATTTCACCGGTGCCACCAGGCGGGACACCAGGCCGCCGCCCGGGGCCGGCGGTGCGGGCGCACGCCGATGGTCGGCGTAAAACGGTGGCATCGAGCGGCGATTCGGATCGGTGCTCAGCGCGTCCGTGATCATCTGGAAGCCCGCCACCCCGTCGGTGACGGTGTGATGCACCTTGATGTAGAAGGCGAACCGGCCCCCGTCCAGCCCGTCGATCAGATACGACATCCACATCGGCCGGTTCCAGTCCAGGCGCAGCGCGTCCAATTCCCCGATCAGCCGCCAGAACCCGTCTTCGGTGACGGTGCGGCGCTGGCAATGTCGGCTCACGTCAACGGGATCCATGTGTCGCCAGACCCACATGCCCCCGGTGTCCACACCGCGATGCGGGTACTTGCACAGCCGGGGATCGACCGGGTCGATCCCGGCGAGCGCCGTCCGGTGCAGTTCCTCGACGTAATCGGGCCCGGCGTCATCCGGCGGCGACAGAATCAGCACGGCGCCGACGTGCATCGGGCTCGACACCCACTCCGCGGTCATCATGGCCGCGTCCAACGGATCCAAGGGTTGCATTTCGGCCTCCGCGACTAGGCGGGGCGGTCGCGTTCGGTCATGGCCCCGGCCAAGAGGCCCGACTGCTGCAATGCCGCCTCGACGAACCGCTGTACCGGCCGCGCGCGGAAGAATCCGGTGTGACCGCCGCGGTACCAGACGATTTCCGGTTTGCCCCAATGCTCCCAAAGGCGAATCACCTGCTCGCGCGGGTGCACCACCTGGTCGGCGACGCCCGCGTAGATGAAACGGCCCGGCAGGGGCACCAGGGGCGCCAGCGACAGGGGCGAGGTCATCCGCCCCAGCGCCTCGGCCAGTTCCATCGTCTGGCGTCGGGGGTCCTCGGGGGGCAGCCCCGCGTGCCGGTTGAGCAGCCCGACCAGGTCGGCGACCGGAACGCCGAGAATCGCGCAGGTGAGCCCGGTTTCGAGGCTGGCAACCAGCGCGGTGATGTAGCCGCCGAGCGAAAGACCGTTCAACCCGATCTGCGATTCCGGCTCCTGCCGGCGTATCCAGGACAACAGCCGCCGGATGTCCCACACCGCCTGCGCCGTCGCGTGCACGTCGTCGAGGATGTCCTCCCCGGGAAACACCGCGCCCTTCGGCAGGTCGCGGGCGCGGGGGCCGTGCATCGGCAGCACCGGCATCACCACGTTGAGCCCGAGATCCTCGTGCAACCGCCAGGCCCGGAACAGCGCGAGATCCAAAGCGGCCCGGCCCATTTCGGTTCCGTGCACGCACACCAGCCAGGGCCGCGGTTGTGGATGGCGGAGCAACAGGGCGTACTCGCGGCGGTTGGCGGTGTAGCCCATCCACCGCTCGGCGCCCTGCTCACCCGGTCGGGGGTGGTATCCGCTCTCGAAGGACATCCGGTAGTAGGAACGCCTGCCCTTCTTGACCTTTCGCACCTCGACATCCGAAAGCGGCGGAGGCGCACCGAAAAATTTCTTCGGATGGTCCAGCCAGCCCCGGTCGCCGTAGAACTTCAGCGCCGCGTCCACCTCGCTCGTGATCCGCTCGAAGTCGTCGGGTCGGCTGACCGGGCGGCGCGCCTTCAGGCCTACCAGGACGACTTCGTCGCGGAACGCCTGCGCCGCCAGGGCGAGGGTGGGCCGCGCGATCGGAAGCTCGTCGGGCGCTTGCCCGAGGTAGTCGCGCCACGACTGGGCGAGGTATCGACCGGTGCTGGTGAACGGCCTGACTGCGCTGCTCAACCCGATGCCACCGGATGCGCTGGAAGGCGCCGCACCCGGGGGTTCGGAAGCGCCGTCGTTGGTCGGTCCCGCCATGGGGGCAAGGTAGCAGGCGGTCAAACCGGCCGGTTAGGGACTTACGGCCCGGTCGCCGCCGCGAAAGTCCATGCCCGGCCTAGTCGAACGCCTGGATCACCTGGCGGGCGACCCGGCGGATCTGCTGTGACACCTCGGGATCCAGCGGCAGGTCGGCGAAGCGCGGAATCTCGCCCGTCGTGGTGACCACGCCCGGCTCCTCGTGCGCCCAGCGCGCCTTCACCTTCTCCCCCAACGCGCGCGCGGGCGGATTATCGGCCAGCACGCGGGCGTGAAACCGCCTGATGCCGTCGACGCGCGCGGCGACCGCCAGCGCACCGAGCAGCAGCGTGCCGATCCCGCGGCCCTGGTAGCCGTCCGCGACGGTGAGCGCGACCTCCGCCGAGGCGGGATCGTCCTGGTCCCGGACGAAGCGGGCGTCCGCGATCACCGGCCCCGCGGCGCCGTCGGTGACGACCCAGACGAAGTGGTCGACGTAGTCGACCTCGAACAGATAGCTCAGGCGCGCCTCGGTCGGGGTCCCGCCCTGGTACCGCCGGTAAAGGGTCTCCCGGGAGAAGGAACCGCTGGTTTGAAACCGCTCGGCGTCGCCGGGTAGGACGGGGCGCAACGACAGCGGGGCCCCGTCTCTGGTCGATACCGGGATGGGGGTGATGTAGGCGGCGAGCCGCTGCCGCGCGGTGCGCAGCATCTGGCCGGCAATGGCCGGCATGGCCAGCATGCGGTCGAACGCGGCGCTGTAACCGGTGTAGCCGCGCACGTCCTCGCGCGCGGTCACCGTCGCCGTTCTGGTCGCGTGCCGCAGCAACGCGATCTCGCCGACGATCGTTGCCGACGACAACTCGGTGGTTGTCACCCGGCCCGCGGGGCCGGCGTGCCGCACCTCGACCCGACCGGACGCGATGATCGCGAATGACTCCGCTCGTTCGCCCTGCCGCATCAGCACCTCGCCCGCCACGGCGTGCAGGGGTTCGAGCAGGGCCGCCAGCGGGGCGAGGTCCTCCGCCCGGATGTCGGCAAACATCGGCAGAGCGGCAAGTTCGTCGGCGCTGACGGCCCTCACGCCGGCCCGCTCGCCCACCCGGAATCACATCCCGATTGCGAATCCATTGCTAAAGCGGTCATCTCGCCGATTTCGTAAATTGGGGAACCCGAAACGAGTAACGTGGCGATGCACCATCCCGATGTACGGTACGCGACCCGCACCGCCATCGCCGGAGAAGTAAGTAGGTGACCGCAGTGACAAAAGACCCTGTCGGACTGGGACTTCGGCAGGCCGCAAGCAAGACCAAAGCCTTTCGGTAGTCGTGCTCTTCGCCTCTACGCCCGGCCCCTCGGGACTGGTCGGATGGATCGTTAAGGCTAACGGGGAGGGAACATGAATACAGCGAAGTGGCGGCAGCATTGGCCGCAACGCAGGCCCACTGCCACGATCTACCAGCTGACCGATCGCCTCCACGATGGACACATCGCCCGGGTGCCCGCCCATCAAATTCCCGCGACCGTCTCCGCGTGGTTGGCGGAGCTCGGCGCGCACAGCCCGCTGGTCGACGACCTCGAGCGCGCGGTTCGCGGCGGTGATTGGTCCGCGGCGCACGCCCTCGGGGAGTGCCTGTCCATCGAGATAGCGCTGGCCGACTGACGCTCGCCGGGACGTTTGCCGATCCCCACGTGACTTTCGTCTCTACCGCGAGGTCACCGCGCTGCCCAGGATCGAACGGTATATCGGTGCGCCACGTCACCGGTATCCGTTCTCCCAGTAATGGATTCGCGTCATGAAAGCAACACTGGCCTCAATGGAGAGGCCCGACCTCCGCAAGATCGAGAACCGGGCCCCGTCAGTCGCACGGATGTTCGTCAACCGCGTCGCCGCCAGCCCCGATACGGAGGCCTTCCGCTATCCACAGGACCACACCTGGGCGAGCGTGACCTGGCAACAGGTCGGTGAACGCGTCACCAACCTCGCCGCGGGCCTGATCGCGCTGGGTATCGCGCCCGAGGACCGGGTCGCGCTCGCTTCCGCGACGCGCTACGAGTGGGTCCTCGTCGATTTCGCCATCATGTGCGCCGGGGCCGCGACCACGACCGTGTATCCGACGACCAACGCGCCCGATGTCGCCTACATCGTGGCCAATTCCGGCAGCCGGGTGGTGGTCGCCGAGAACCAGACCCAGCTCGACAAGCTGATCGCGCACCGGGCCGAACTGCCCGACGTGGGCAAGGTCGTCGTCATCGACGGCAACGGCGACGGCGACTGGGTGATCTCCCTCGCCGATCTGGATCTGCTGGGCAAGCAATTGCTCGCGGACGCGCCCGAGGCCGTCAACGAGCGAATCGCGGCCGTCGGCCCCGACGACCTGGCCAGCCTGATCTACACCTCCGGCACCACCGGCCGGCCCAAGGGCGTGCGGCTGACGCACGGGGCATGGACGTACACCGCCGCGGCCATCGACGCGTTGGGCATCCTTGGTCCCGACGACCTCAATTTCCTCTGGCTGCCGCTGTCGCACGCGTTCGGCAAGGTGATGCTGGCGTTGCCCCTGCAGATCGGCTTCCCCACCGCCATCGACGGGCGCGTCGAGCGGATCATCGACAATCTCGCGGCCGTGCGGCCGACCATCATGGGCGCGGCGCCGCGCATCTTCGAGAAGGCGCACGCCCGCATCCAGGACATGGCCGCCGAGCGCGGCAGGCTCAGGAAAATGATCTTCGATTGGGCGATAGGGGTCGGCAAGAGGGTCTCGGAGGCGCGACAGTCCGGGAAAAAGCCCTCGCTGGCATCGTCGCTGGCCTACCGGGTGGCCGACCGGCTGGTGTTCAGCACCATCCGCGAGCGGTTCGGCGGACGCCTGCGGTTCTTCGTCTCCGCCGCGGCCGCGCTGGACCGTGACGTCGCCCAGTGGTTCGACGCCGTGGGCATCATCGTGCTCGAGGGTTACGGGCTGACGGAGACCGCGGCCGCCTCATTCATCAACCGCCCCAGCGCCTATCGGTTCGGGACGGTCGGCTGGCCCTTCCCGGCCACCGACGTGAAGATCGCCGACGACGGCGAGATCCTGCTCAAAGGGCCGGGGCTGATGACGGCCTACCACGACCTTCCCGACGCCACCGCCGAGGCGCTCGACACCGACGGGTGGTTCCACACCGGCGACATCGGCGAGGTGGACCCCGACGGGTTCCTGCGCATCACCGACCGCAAGAAGGACATGTTCAAGACCTCGCAGGGCAAGTACGTGGCGCCGTCGGCGATCGACGCGCGCTTCAAAGGCTGCTGCCCGTACGTCAGCGAGATCGTCGTGTACGGGGAGGGCAAGCCGTATTGCGTCGCTCTGGTCAGCCTCGACGGCGAGGCGATCACCGAGTGGGCCGGTAAGAACGGCTTGGCGGGTAAGTCCTTCGCCGACATCGCGCGCGACGACAAGACCCGGCAGCTGATCGCCGGCTACATCGACGCCCTGAACACCGAACTGAACCGATGGGAACAGATCAAGAGGTTCACCATCGCCGACCGCGAATTCACCGTCGAGTCCGGCGATCTGACGCCCAGCATGAAACTGCGCCGCAAGGTCGTCATCGATAAATTCCACGACCGCCTCGACGCCCTCTACGGCGCATAAGCACGAAGGCCTCGGGCCACCGGGCGCACCGCGCGGCCAGCAAATGCGTCGGCACCCGCGAACAAAGCGCCGAACTTAATCGACATTATTGCTGCGCGTAATCAACCGTTTCGTTCGCGTATATCGGCGTGCCCAACAGTAACGGGCGTGTCCGACCTGCCGACACGAACCAAGTACCTGCACGCCTCGCGCGGCCGCCGGTCGTCACCGCACTCCGGTGACGACCGCGAACAAGCGATCCTGGCCACGGCCGAGCGGCTGCTGCAGGAACGGCCGTTGGCCGACTTTTCGGTGGACGACCTAGCAAAAGGCGCCGGAATTTCGCGTCCCACCTTCTACTTCTATTTCCGATCGAAGAACGCGGTGCTGCTGTCGCTGCTCGACCAGATGAACGGCAAGGCGCACGCGGCCCTCAGCACGCTCGGCGGCATCTCGACCGGCGACCCCGCGGACCTCTGGCGGGCCCGCATCGAGGCGTTCTTCGAGGTATCGGGCTCGCACCCGGCGGTCGCCGTGGCCGGCGCCGCGGCGAAGGCGACCAACCCCGAGGTGCGGCAGTTGTGGTCCACGCTGATGCAGCGGTGGATCTCGCTGACCACGACGGCAATCAAGGCCGAGCGCGGGCGGGGCGCGGCCCCCGACACCGTCCCGGCCGAGCAGCTGTCGGTCGCGCTCAACATGCTCAGCGAGCGGGTGATGGCCGCGACGTTCACCGGGGAGGACGAGGCGATGCCCGAGGACCGCGCCGTCGACACGCTGCTGCACATCTGGCTGGCCAGCATCTATCAGCGCTGACCGATCACCCGCCGCGCCCGGTCCAGGCTCTCGTCGATCAGCCGGTCCACCGCACCGAAGTAGGTCGGCGACGCGGGCTTCCCCGCCAGCTCGGCGATCGCTTCCTGCTCCCCCAAAACGTCTGCCGCTTCGAGGTTTTCGTACATGCGGTCGGCGTGCACCGTCAGCCCGGCCAGCAATTCACGGCATTGGGATCCGGCGACCATGGTGCGCCGGGCCAGGATCCGCAGGGTGTCCCACTCCGCGTGCCAGGCGCCGTCGGGCCGCTCGTCGTTGGCCAGCGCCGCGGCGGTGTGCAGGGTCGCCGCCAGCTGCGGGCCGGACAGCGCGGTCCGCCGGATGAGGATGGACAACACCGGGTTTCGTTTGTGCGGCATCGACGACGAACCCCCGCGCTTGCCGCCACCCGGCTCGCCGAGTTCCCCGATCTCCGGCCGGGTCAGGGTGATGACGTCCGCGGCGATCCGGCCCCACGAGTCGGTGCAGCCGACGAACGCGTCGGCCGCCGCGGTGACCGGTGTGCGCGTCGTGTGCCAAGGCATTCGGACCGCCAAACCCAGGGCCGTCGCCGCGCTGTGCGCCAGTCCGGCGGAAACCCCGGCGGGGTCGGCCCCGCCGGCGAGCAGCGCGGCCAGCTCGGTGGTGGCGGCCAATGTTCCGGCGGCACCGCCGATCTGGGCGGGCACGACCAACTCGGACAACCCCTCGAAGGCGTCCACGACGCCGTTCAACCAGCCGGCCGCCTTCGCGCCGAAGGTGGTCGGCGCGGCGTGCTGGCCAAGCGTGCGCGCCACCATGGGAGTGCTCCGGTGCAGGGCGGCGAGTTCGGTCAGCGTCGAGACCTGGCCCCTGAGCTGTGCGGCGAGCTCCCCCACGACCTCGCGCACGCCGAGCATCACAGCGGTGTCCAGGACGTCCTGGCTGGTGAGGCCCCGATGGATCCACGGTGCGACTTCCGGCGCGGCGCGTTGGCGCAGCAGCTCGACGAGGCCGACGACCGGGTTGCCGCCGTCCTCGGCGGCCACTGCCAGGGATTCACAATCGTTGGCGGTCAACAGCATTGGCAGGTCCGCCCCGCCGCACGCGGGTGGGGCCAATTTTTCTGCGACGAGGGCGTCCAGCCAGGCGGACTCCACCGCGACCATCGACTGCAGGAGCGCCCGGTCCGTCATGTGCTCTCCGGCACGGTGATCCCCGGGCCACAACAGGTTGGTCATCGCCCGCCGCTCCGGTATGCCAGGAATACGGTCTCCCGCGGGCCCTGCAGGCGGATGTCGAAACGGTATGCCCGGCAATCGCTTTCGTGTTCGCAGAGCAGGGTGGCGCGTCGTTCGGGGTCGAGGCCGCCCAGCAGGGCGTCGGCACCCGGGTTGCCGTCGGGCAGGTAGGCGCGGGTGAACAGCCGGTCCAGCAGACCCCGCGCGAATACGGTCAGGGCGAAGAACGGCGGCGCTCCGGCGCTCGAACCCGGCACCACGGTGGTGAATGCGTAACGACCGTCGGCATCGGTCGCGCACCGGCCCCACCCGGTGAACGACGAAGTGTCGCGGCGCAGCGATCCGGCCTGCCGCGGGATGCGGCCGGCGCCGTCGGCCTGCCACAGCTCGACCAGGGCGTCGCCGACGCCGGCGCCGGCGCCGTCGTAGACCGTGCCGTGCAGCCGTACCGCCTGCGGGTGTCCGTCGCCGACCAGCGCGCTGTCCCCCGGAAACGGCAGCCCGAGGTCCAGGAACGGGCCGACCGTTTGCCCTGGGGTGCAAGGGAATTCAGTCATCGTCGCCCTCGGTCGGGGTACGGGCGGCGCCGGCCAGCACGACGTCCCACCGGTAGCCGGTCGCGTACTCCGGCTCGGTGAGGTCGTGGTCGTAGCGCGCGATCAGCCGTCGCCGCGCGGCGGGGTCGAGGACCGACTGAAAGATGGGATCGAGGTCGAACATCGGGTCTCCCGGGAAGTACATCTGGGTGACCAGGCGCTGCGTGAAAGCGGTCCCGAACAGGGAGAAGTGGATGTGCGCCGGGCGCCACGCGTTGTGGTGATTGCGCCACGGGTACGGGCCCGGCTTGATGGTCAGGAAGCGGTAGGAGCCGTCCGGCCCGGTCAGGCACCTGCCGGCGCCGGCGAAGTTGGGGTCGAGCGGGGCCGGGTGCTGGTCGCGCTGGTGGCGGTAGCGGCCGCCGGCGTTGGCTTGCCAGATCTCGACCAGCTGGCCGGCCACCGGATTGCCGGATCCGTCGAGCACCCGGCCTGCCACGATCACGCGTTCGCCGAGGGGCTCGCCCGGGTGGCCCGCCGTCAGGTCGGCGTCGAGCGGGTCGACGTCCTGGTCGCCGAAGCAGGGCGCCCAGCGTTCGACCCCCTCGGGATCCACCGGCACCAGGGGTCGTTGGGGATGGCGCAGGACGGTGCCGCGGTAGGGCGGGTAGTCCAGCCGGGGCTGGGGCTCCGGCCCGCGGTATTCGGCTGCGATGGCGGCGATCTCGGCCGTGATGTCACCCTGAGACGCGACGCACTCGGGGTTCATGAGCCGTGACGCTACTCTCGATGGCCCGCCGAACCCCGCAGGGTGGGGCCCCGAGTTACAGCGAGCGCACCAGCGCGGCCCGACCCTTGGTGCGCATCTTGTACAGGGCCGACCCGCGGTATTGCTCCATTTTGGCGGCCATCTGGTTGCCGAGTTCCTCGAGCTCCGCGTCGGTGATCTTCACCTCGGGCGGAGCCGGGATCATGTCGCGTTCCTCCTCGTCGGCGTGGGCTTCGAGCACCGTCTTGAAGGAGTTCCACTCGTCCTCGTAACCGGGCGCGCTCTGCGGCGTCTTGAGCAGCACCGAAAGCTGGTCGATCACCTGGCGGTGCTCCGCGTGCGCGACGGCGATCAGCTTGGTGGCGTCTTTGAGCGCCGGGTAGTACAGGTCGTCCTCGATGCGGAAGTGGATGTCGAGTTCGATCAGCATGTCGTCGAAAAGGGCATGCCGCTCTTCGCTGTTCACCGGCGCCTCGCTCACCTTGCGGCCCAGGCCCTTGATCACGATGTGGTGTTCTTTCAACACGTCGTACGCGTTCACTTGGCTACCTCCTCGGCACGTACCTCGACCATTCCGTCGACCAACCTCGCCTGGTAACACGGCAGCGGCGCGGCCGCCGGGCCGCGCAGCACATCCCCCGACTCGGCGGCGAACCATGAACCGTGCCAAGGGCATACGAGCCGGCCGCGGTCCATCCAGCCGTCGGCCATCGGGGCGGCCAGGTGCGGGCACCACTCCCCGAACGCCGCGACCTCGCCCGGCTTGGTCCGGCACACCACCAGGCCCACCCCGTCGACCTCGACGCGCACCGGCTTCCCGTTCAGCGAGCTCGCGGGGAGCACCGGCGTCCATTCCGTGCTGCGCAGCCGCGCGCCCGACTGGTCGATGCCGATGCCGGACTCGAACACCAGCGCGCCGCCGAGGTAACTGCCCGCGACCGTGATGCCGTAACCCGTCGCCGTGAGGGCGATGCCGCGGCCGTGTCGGCCTCGGCGGCGATCCCACCAGGACTGCGCGTACAGCGCCGTGGCGACCAGGTTGACCAGGCCGTGCACCACCCCGACCCGGCGGTCCGATTCGTGGGTGTGCTGCCAATCGGTGACGCCGGTGACGGCGGACCCGATGCTGGCGAGGATGCCCACCCCGAGGGCGCGGGAGGCGAACTTCGACGCGTCGCGCACCTCGGTGGCGGGCCGGCCCGGCAGCAAGCTGAGCGCGTCCAGCGCGACGGTGGTGCCGAGCGCGCCGCTGGTCAGCGACGCCAGCGGCGGGTGGACCGGGTGGCCCAGCCACACGCCGTGCAGAGCGTTGGCGACGGCGTTGCGGGCGCCGCCCAGGCCGTTGAAGGCGAAGCTCAACACGTGCTCGAACCGATAGCTCGGCCGATCCAGCCACTCTTGCCGCCCGATGGCGGACACCACTCGCGATCCGAGTTTCTGCAGCCGACCATCCCGAGCAGCCATCCCACCAGCCCTTCCTCAGATGCGTCGCCAACACGCAGCAGCGCACGCAAAATCAAACCATTTACCGCTGATTTACCGCACACTCACATGAGCAGCGGAGCCGACGTGACCCACCGTAGCCCGGCGTTGCGGCCCAGTGATTGTCAGCAACCTGTGAGTTACCAGAAAGCATGCTGGTGAATGCCTGCCCGCCGGTCGAGCGCCGATTGACCGCGGCGGGTGCATGCGGGATTCTACTTAGCGGAATGCATCTCTGCTCAGCAGACAACTGGGAGTTACCGTGACGGTCGACAGCGGCGCCCGCGACGCCCTCGCCGACGGCGTTTTCAGCCACGTACGCCACGGCATGATCCCGGCCCACATCTACAACGACCCCGAAGTCTTCGCGCTGGAGAAGCGGCGGCTGTTCGGCCGGTCGTGGATCTTCGTGGGGCACGAGTCGGAGATTCCGCAGGACGGCGACTATGTGGTGCGCCGGGTGCTCGACGACTCCTTCATCATCACCCGCGACTCGACCGGCGAGGTGCGCGCATTTTTCAATATGTGCCTGCACCGCGGCATGCAGGTGTGCCGCGCGGAGATGGGAAACGCCTCCAACTTCCGCTGCCCCTATCACGGCTGGACCTACCGCAACGACGGCCGACTCACCGGCCTGCCGTTCCATCGGGAGGCCTACGGGGGCGAGGACGGGTTCGCCCGGAGCACCCAAACCCTGCTGCCCGCACCGAAATTCGCGAGCTACAACGGCCTGCTGTTCATCAGCCTGGATCCCCGCGCCGAACCGCTCGAAGACTTCCTCGGCGACTTCGCGTTCTACCTGGACTTCTACACCAAGCAGAGCACCACCGGCCTGGAAGTCCGCGGCCCGCAGCGCTGGCGGATCAACGCCAACTGGAAGATCGGCGCCGAGAATTTCGCCGGCGACATGTACCACACGCCGCACACCCACGCGTCGATCGTCGACATCGGCCTGTTCCGCGAGCCGAAAGCGCAGAAGCGCAAGGACGGCGCCACCTACTGGGCGCACCGCGGCGGCGGCACCACCTACAAGCTTCCGCCGGGCGGCTTCGACGAGCGGATGCGCTACGTCGGCTACCCCGACGACATGATCGCGAGGATCAAACAGGTGTGGACGCCGCAACAGCAGCGGATGGTCGGCGAGGACGGCTTCATGATCTCGGCCGCCACCTGCTTTCCGAACCTGAGTTTCGTGCACAACTGGCCCAAGGTCCGCGACGGCCACCACGATGAGACGTTGCCGTTCATCTCGATTCGGCTGTGGCAGCCGATCAGCGAAAACGAAACCGAGGTGTGCTCGTGGTTCGCGGTGGACTCGGCCGCTCCCCCGCAGTACAAGCGGGATTCGTACAAGGCGTATCTGATGTGCTTCGGTTCGACCGGCATGTTCGAGCAGGACGACGTGGAGAACTGGGTGTCGCTGACCACCACCGCCGGCGGTGCGATGGCCCGCCGGCTGCTGCTGAACAGCCGAATGGGCCTGTTGTCCGACGGCAGTCCGGTCGTCGAACCGCTGACGGCCGAGTTGTTCCACGGGCCGGGACGCGCGCAGGTCGGCTACAACGAGCACAACCAGCGCGCGCTGCTGAACCTGTGGGCCGATTACCTTCAGGGGGCCGGCGCGTGAGGAAGGCGTTGCCATTCAACGATGTTCGGCACCTCCAGGCGCATCAATTCCTGGTGGACGAGGCCTACCTGCTGGACGCCCAGCAGTACGAGGCCTGGCTCGAGACGATGACCGACGATGTCCGCTACGTGATGCCGGTGCGGGTCACGACCGCGCGCGGCGCGGGATTCGACACCTCACCGCAGATGGCCCACTTCGACGAGGACAAGTATTCGCTGAGCCAGCGGGTCGCGCGGATGGGCACCGAGCACGCCTGGGCCGAGGACCCGCCGTCACGGCTGCGGCACTTCATCGCCAACGTGCGCACCTTCGAAAGCGACGACCCAGCACAGTTGTTCGTCGAATCGGCCGAACTGCTGTTCCGCAGCCGGGGCGACGTGAACGAAAGCGCGCTGCTGTCGTGCGGCCGCGAGGACGTGCTGCGCTGGTGCGACGGCCCCGAAAAGACGCTGAAGCTGGCCCGTCGCAATATCATCGCCGACGAGTCGGTGCTGCGGATGCAAAACTTGGCGGTGTTCCTGTGAATGAATCCATCGTGGTGGCAAACGAATTCGCCGAAGTCGAGGTGCGGCGGGTGGACACCCGCAACGGGTCTCGCCTGCTGATCAGCGCACCCAAAACCGGGCGGTCGATCAGCCTCGACGCGCTGGAACTGGAGGCGCTGACATGGCAGAACGCCCGCACACTGACGACCATGGTCGGCAGGTGCGGGGCGCCGCTGCTGCCCGACGACTCCGAGGAGGGCGATGACCGGCTGGCTTGAGGGTAAGCGCGCACTGGTCGTCGGCGGTGGTTCGGGGATCGGCCGGGCGGTGGTGGACGCTTTCGGCGCCGAGGGCGCGAAAGTCGCCGTGCTGGAACGGGATAACGACAAATGCGAGGCCCTGCGCCGGCAGCTGCCCGGCGTCCCCGTCATCCAGGGCGACGCGATCACCCGCGACGCCAACGAACGCGCGGTCGACGCCGCGGTGGACGCCTTCGGCGGGGTGGACACGCTGGTCAACTGCGTCGGAATCTTCGATTTCTACAAGGGCATCGGCGACATCGAAGCCGACGCGCTTCCCGGCGCGTTCGACGAGATGTTTCGCACCAACGTGCTGAGCCACCTGCAGTCCGTCAAGGCCGCACTCCCCCGGCTGCGGGCGGGAACGGGGCCCTCGATCGTGCTGACGGAGTCCGCGTCGTCGTTCTATCCCGGACGCGGCGGCGCGCTGTACGTGTCGTCGAAGTTCGCCGTCCGCGGCCTGGTGGCGGCCCTGGCGCACGAGCTGGCGCCGCGGATCCGCGTCAACGGCGTGGCGCCGGGCGGCACGCTGGGCACCGACCTGCGCGGCCTGGCCAGCCTGGGGCTCGACGGCGTCCGCCTGGACGACAAGCCCGGCCGGGCGCAGGAGGTGGCCGCGCGCACGCCGCTGCACGTCGCCCTGTCCGGGCAGGACCACGCGTGGAGTTTCGTGTTCCTGGCCTCCGACCGTGCCCGCGGGATCACCGGCGAAAGCGTCCGTCCCGACGGCGGATTCGGGCTGGGCACCCCGCAATGACCTCGCTCGACGAGCAACGCGCGCTGGTGGCGCAGGCCTGCCGGGTCGCGGCCGCCCGCGGCCTGGTCGACGGCATCCTGGGCCACCTGAGCCTGCGGGTGGACGACGGGCACCTGCTGATCCGTTGCCGCAGCGACACCGACGCCGGGGTGGCGTTCACCCGGCCCGCCGACATCCGGCTCGTCACCTTCGACGGCGGCGCCGGCGCGGAAGGTGAACTCGACGGGTACCGCGTGCCCAACGAACTGCCCATCCACGTCGAGACCCTGCGGGCCGATCCGCGGCACCGGGCCGTCGCGCACCTGCACCCGCCGGCCGTGGTCGCCGCCGACCTGGCCGGCATCGCGATCCGGCCGATCTACGGCGCCTTCGACATTCCCGGTGCGTGGCTCGCGCGCGGCGGCGTGCCCGTCTACGAGCGCGCCGTGCTGATCCGCACGGCGGAGCTCGGCCGCGAGATGGTGGCCGCCATGCGCGGCCGGCCGGTGGTGATCTGCCGCGGGCACGGGATCACCAGCGCGGCCGCCACCGTGCAGCAGACGGTGCTGCAGGCGATCAGCCTCGACGCGCTGGCCCGAATGTCGTTGCGGGTGCGGGCCGCCGGCGGGACCCTGCGCGACATCGACGACGCCGACTGGGACGACCTGCCCGACCTGGGGCCGGCGTTCACCGCGGAGGCCGCCTGGCGTCACGAAGTGGCGCGGTTGCCGGCCGGCTGAGCGGGCGTCACAGCTTCATATCAACTCCGCGAACACCCCGCTGATGTGCCGGGTTTCGCGACGGCGACGCCCCTACCCTGGCAGCTGCCCGAATGTCGTTTTGCCAGGAGTGCTCGCGTGACCGAACTGGACCGGCGCCGGCTCCTGGTCGCGGTGGCCGCGACGCTGGCCGTCAGCGGAATCCCGTTGCGGCCCAACGGGGCGACGGCGCTCGCGGACGCGCCCCGGCCGCTGGCACCGCCGCCGGACCCGCGCTCACGTGTCGCGCTGCCCGGTGGCGGTGTGCTGAACAAACTTCCGGGCAATGGCGATCTCTTGGCGTGGACGGTCGACGACGGCGCCAACACCGAAGTGGTGCGGCTCTACACACAATTCGCCAAGGACACCGGTGTGCGCCTGACCTACTTCGTCACCGGCTGCTACCGCTCCTGGACGGACAACGCCGGCCTGCTTCGACCGCTGGTCGACTCCGGGCAGATCCAGCTGGGCAACCACACCTGGACCCATGCCGACCTGACCAGACTGTCCAAGGGCCAGATCGCCGAGGAGCTGACGCGCACGGATGCGTTCCTGCGCAACACGTACGGCGTCGACGCGGTCCCCTACTTTCGGCCCCCGTACGGCCATCACAATGCCGCGGTCGCCGCGGTGGCGGCCGACCTGGGCTACCAGATGACCACGTTGTGGTCCGGCGACTTACGGGACTCCGCACCGGTTTCCGAGGACCAGATCGTCAGGATGGCCTGCCAGTCGTTCGTGGCACAGAACATCGTGATCGGCCATCTCAACCACCCGTCGGTCACCCGCGTCTACGGCCAGCTCGTGGACATCATCCGGTCACGCGGGCTGCGCACCGTGACGCTCAACGACGTCTTCCTGCGGCCCGCGTTCCGGACGCCTCACCCGAGCTGATCGCCAATCTCCTTGGCCGCCTTGACAAGTGCGGCGGCCACGGCGGCATGCCGGGAAGCGTCCAGCCGGTTTTGCGGTGCGGCGGCGTTGAGCGCGAGCCGCAGGCCGGGGGCCCGCGTCGGGATGGGCACCGCGATCGATGCGACGCCCTCCTCGCTTTCCTCGCGGTTGATCGCGTACCCGCGTTCGCGGGTCGCGGCAAGCTCGGCCTCCAGCTCGGCGCGGCTGCCGATCGAGGATGCCGTGATGCGTTCCAACCGCTCGTGCGGCAGCAGCTGACGCAGCTCGGGCTCGGTCAGCTGAGCCAGCATGACCTTGCCGGTCGAGGTGCAGTGCGCGGGCATGCTGCGACCCAGCCGGGAGGCCACCCGGACCGCGGCGGGGCCTTCCACCGCGGCGACGAAGCGGACGCTGGCGCCGTCCAGCATCCCGACGTGAATCGTTTCGCGCAGTTGCTCGGCGAGGCCGCGCATGATCGGCGTGGCCGACCGCTGGATGTCGATGCGGCCGAAGATCGCGACGGCCACACCGGTCAGCGACGGGCCGGGCAGGTAGGCCTTCGACACCGGGTCCTGGCGGACGAACCCCCGGTAGGCCAGCATCGCCAGCAACCGGTGCGCGGTGGACGACGCCACGCCCAGGTAGCGGGTGGCCTCGCTCAACCGGATCTGGGGTTGTTCGCCCAACAACAGCAGCAGCTTGAGCGCGTTGTCGACCGACTCGATCGGATACTGCGGCGCAAGCGAATCGGCGGCCGGCGCTTCGGCGTCCGCCGCGGCCCGCTTTTTCGCCATGACAGTGAAGCTACCCGCGCGGGTGGTGGCTCACAGCAAACTGAGCACGGCCGCGCCGGCCAGTCCCGCCGCGATCACCCCGCCGGTCGCGGTCGCGACGGCCTTCCAGCCGAACGTGCGGGCGACCATCGCGGCGCCCGGAACGCTCACCGCCGGCAACGTGATCAGCAGCGCGCCGATCGTCCCGGACGACGCGCCCAGCAGGGACAGCCCCAGCAGGATCGGGATCTCCCCGGCCGTCGGGATGACCATCAGCGTGCCGGCGATCGCGACGACCGCCACGATCAGCAGGCCCGCCAGCACGCCCCGGTGCGCGGGTTGCCCCAGCGTCAGCAGGACACCGCGGAACGCCCCGAGCAGGAGCACCAGGACCGCGTACTCGGGCAGCAGGAACACGCCCAACCACAGCAGCGCCCGCACGAACCCGCGCGGCCGTGCGGTGGCCTCGCCGTCGCGGGCAAGCGGCTCCGGCTCGCCCCCGGGGGCACGGGAGATCACGCCCACCACGGCCGCGATGCCGAGCACCGCCGCGAGCCCGACGATCACCCTGGTCAGGCTCCACTGCCAGGGGGCGACGAAGAGCAGGAAGACGAGCACCGCCGGGTTGAGCAATGGATTCCCCAACCAATACGCGATGGCCGCCGCGGGGGTGATGCCGTTGCGCCGCAAGGTGACGGCGACCGGGGCGGCGCAGCAGGTGCACATCATCGAGGGCATGCCGGCGGCCCCACCGGCCACCGCGCTGAAGAGCGGCCGGCGGCGGTTCAACGCGCGCGGCAGCCACGACGGCGGGAGCAGCGCCTGCACCGAGGCGCTGATCAGGAGCGCCGCGACCAGTGCCGGCCAGATCGACCACAGGTAGGCGTGGAAGAAGGTCGCCGCCGCGTGCCAGGACGGGCCGTCGCCCGCGCGCACGCCGCCGACGGTCAGAATGCTCGACGCGGACCAGTGGTGGGTTCGATGCGCCGCGGTGGCCTTCGCCGCGTAGGGCAGCCACTTCGCCCACAGCAGCCCCACCACGAACACCGTGACGGCGACGAAAACACCGGCCGCCACCGTTCCCCGGCGCCCGAACCGAATTGCATTGCCCTTCAACGGCATAGCCACGTTCATCGAGGCTAGTCCACGCGCCGTAGGGCCGGGCAGGCGCGTGGCGGGGCACGCCTCCCGCCCCGGCATCGCGATCGCTATTATTCTCGGCTTCGTGCGCGGGGCTTTTCCCTCCGGATATCGCCGTTACGTCGCCATCGGGGACAGCCAGACCGAGGGCTTGTGGGACGGCGACGACGTCGTCGGCCTCCTCGGATTCGCCGACCGGCTCGCCGCCATGATCGATTCGCTGCATCCGGGCCTGCACTACGCCAACCTCGCGATCCGCGGCAAACGCATCGCCGACGTCCTGCACGAGCAGGTGCCGCGGGCGCTGGCGATGGAACCCGACCTGATCACCGTGTGCGTCGGCATGAACGACGTCATCCAGCCGGGCCGGTCGTTCGGGCCCGCCCTGGTCGACCTCGAGCACGTCTACGCGGCGCTGGCCGGATCGGGCGCGACGGTGGTGACGACCACCTTCCCGAACGTCGCGCAGTTCCTGCCGCTCGGGCGGCTGGTGTCCGGGCGGCTGGCCCGCATCAACGCGGCGATCGCCGCGGCCGCCGAGCGCTACGGGTTCGGCCTCGTCGATCTGTACAACGCGCCGTCGATGCGCGAGCTGGACACCTGGGCCATCGACCGCGTGCACGCGTCGGCCAAAGGGCACATGCTGTTCGCCGCCGCGGCCGCCGAGGCGCTGAATCTGCCTGGCAGCAACCATGATTGGGCCCATGCGACGCCCGACGCCCAGCGGCGCTCGCGCACCAGCGGCGCGTACGAGCAGCTGCGTTGGACGCAGGACAGCTTCTTCCCGTGGATCTGGCGCCGGCTGCGCGGCATGTCGTCGGCCGACGGGCGCGAACCCAAACGCCCACAGTTGGAGAGCCTCGGCACGCCCAGCCGCGTCAACCGCAGGGTTTAGGGCGCGCACCGCCCGACGGTCAGGCATCCTGGACCCATGAATGTCGAGGCTTTGCTGCACGCGATCCCGCCGCTCGCGGTCTACCTGGTGGTCGGCGGCGTGGTCGGGCTGGAGAGCCTGGGCATTCCCCTCCCCGGCGAGATCATCCTGGTCAGCGCGGCGCTGATGTCCTCACACGACGACCTGCCGGTCAACCCCGTCGGCGTCGGCGCCGCCGCGGTGATCGGCGCGGTGGTCGGCGACTCGATCGGCTACACGATCGGGCGCCGGTTCGGCATGCCGCTGTTCGACCGGCTCGGCCGCCGGTTCCCCAAACATTTCGGTCCCGGACACGTCGCGTTGGCCGAGAAGTTGTTCAACCGCTGGGGAGTTCGCGCGGTGTTCTTCGGCCGCTTCATCGCGCTGCTGCGCATCTTCGCCGGCCCGCTGGCCGGAGCCCTGAAGATGCACTACCCCCGGTTCCTGGCCGCCAACGTCTCCGGCGCCATCTGCTGGGCCGGCGGCACCACCGCGCTGGTCTATTTCGCCGGGATGGCCGCCGAGCGCTGGCTGGAGCGGTTTTCCTGGATCGCGCTCGTCATCGCCGTCGTCTGCGGCCTGATCGCCGCGGTGTTGCTGCGGGAGCGCACCTCCCGCGCGATCGCCGAACTCGAGGCCGAGCACTACCGCAAGGCCGAGAGCACCGCGGCCGACGCCGCCTGACCCCTTAGCTGGCCGCCTCGCCGATGTCCTCCGGGGCGACCGGCCGGTGTTCCTCGATGAGACCGGCCGCCATCTTGCGGGCGCGCAACGCCGCATCAGCGTCGCCGACCGCGGCCAGGATGATGGCGCCCTTCATCAGGATGTGCCAGGACGAGGCGAAGTCCTCGACGTCGGTCAATCCCGCCGCGACGGCCCGGTGACGCACGATGTCGCGGACGTGATCGATGTGGACGATGCAGGCCTGCCCCGCCGGCGAATCGTGCCCGAGCTCGAGCAGCACGTTGATGAACGAGCAGCCCTCGTAGCCGTCGCGGAGCTGAATCCACTCGTGCATCACGTCGAAGATGGCCAGCAACTGCTCCTCGGGCGTCTCCCCCCGCTGCCGCGACTGTTCCTCGATCAGGCCGTGCGTCCACAGCTCCTCGCGCCGCTGCAACACGGCCAGCACCAGGTCGTTCTTGGTGGCGAAATGCCGATACAGCGTGGCCCGGGCGACACCGGCCCGCTCGATCACCTCTTCCGTGCCGACGGCGCGGATCCCACGCCTGCTGAACAGGTCATATGCCGCGGCCAAGATACGTTCACGAGCGGAGGCGGGGGGCGTTCCGACATCGGGAGTTGTCATAACAACCCACAACATACTCTTAAGTCAGTTATGTAGACAGACAGACCTGTCTTGTTATAGAAAAGAGATTCGCACTCCGCGAAGAGTCTGTCTTCAGAGGGCAGGACGGGCATCCATTCGCAGCGTCGTAGACGCCGGTCGATTAGGAGTCCACGATGAGCTCGGCCATTGCAGAACTTATGACAACCACGCACTTGATGCTGAGCACGAAGCTGGTCTACGAGCTGGGCGATCCGAACAGCACGCTGCGCGCGACGGCCGATCGCACCGGCCCGGCCGTGCTGATCTACGCGGGCGGCGAGGTCGACGCCTGCAACGAGCACACCTGGCGCCAACTGGTCAGCGAGGTCGCGGGCATCGTCATCGCGCCCGGTCCCCTGGTCGTCGACGTGACGGGCCTGGATTTCATGGGTTGCTGCGCGTTCGCCGTGCTGGCCGACGAGGCGCGCCGGTGCAAGGACCGTGGCGTCGAACTGCGCCTGGTGAGCCGCGAGCCGGTCGTCACCCGCCTCGTCGACGCGTGCGGCCTGTCGGGCCTGCTGCCCATCTACCCGACCGCCGACTCCGCGCTGGCGTCCGCGGCCCGTTGGTGACGGGTCAGCACCGTCACTGATCGGGCCTCCCCGTCGGGATGAGCGGCCCCCCCACCTTCGGCGCGGAGGAGGAATTCCTCCTCGTCGACCCGCGAACCGGCGAACCAGCGCCGCGCAATGACGACGTGGCCGCCGAGGCCAAGCGCCTTGGAGTCGAGCTGCAGCTGGAACTGAGCAGCTGCCAGGTGGAAACCACCTCCAGCGTGGTGGCGGCCAGCTCGGAACTCGGCAAGGAACTGGCCCGGCTGCGGCGCACCGCGGCGCAGGCCGCCGAGGCGGTCGGCCTGCAGCTGCTGGCGGCCGGCCTCCCGCCCGCCACACCGCACGAGTTTCCCGTCACCGACACGCCCCGCTACCGGCGCATTGGCGCCGAGTACGGGATGGTCGCGCACGAGCAGGGCATCTGCGGATGCCATGTGCACGTGCAGGTTCCGGACCGGGCGGCCGCCATCCGGGTCAGCAATTGGTTGCGCCCCTGGCTGCCGTCTTTGCTTGCGCTGTCGGCGAATTCGGCGGTGTACCGCAGCGCCGACAGCGGCTACGCCAGCTGGCGCAGCGTCCTGTGGCGACGCTGGCCGGTGGCCGGCCCGCCGCCCTTCTTTCCCTCACCCGACGATTACGACCGCACGGTGCGGATGCTGATCGACAGCGACGTGATCCTGGACGAGAAGATGGTCTATTGGGACGTGCGGCCGTCGGAGAACTTCCCGACCATCGAGGTGCGGGTGGCCGACGTGCCGGCCACCGTCGCGGAGACGGTGCTGCTCGCCACGCTGGTCAGGGCGGCGGTGATGACCGCGCTCGACGCGCCCGAGGACGAGCCCGGGCGGCTCGCGCCGGCGGCCCTGCGCGCGGCGTACTGGAAGGCCGCCCACGACGGGCTCGCCGGACGCACGCTCGACCTGATCCACGGCCGCGGAGCGGTGCCCGCGACCGACCAGTTGGACGCGCTGGTGCAACGCGTGCGCCCGGCGTTGGAGTCGCTCGGCGAATACGACCGCGTCGCAAGCGAACTCGACCGCGTCGCCACCCAGGGCAACGGGGCCATGCGCCAGCTGCGGGCCTGGCGCCGGCGGGGTGAGGTGGCCGACGTCGTCAGCGAGGCGGCCGCCGCCACGCTGAGCTGAGTCCGTTGCCGCGCTTGCGGTCACTTGCGCGTGCGCCCAGGGCGGCGACACGCCGAGCGGCCCCGCCATGGACGCACACTCAAAGCCGTAAACGCACACTCGATGCAGGCAGCCCTGCGCCAACCCGTTTGCCTGGCCTCCGTCACGCCACCAGGAGGAGGCGGTACAGCCCGATCAGCCCCACCACCACGATCGCGGCGCGCAGCGCGTTGCCCGACAACCGGCGCCCGTAGCGCGCCCCGATCAGCCCCCCTACCAGCGAGCCCGCCGCGATCAGCCCGGCCGCCGGCCAGCTGATCCGGTCGAACGCCACCAACGTATAGGCAACGGCGGCAACCACATTCACCACCAGGGTCAGCAGGTTCTTCGCCGCGTTCATCCGCTGCACCGACTCGGGCAGCAACGCCCCCATCAGGCCGACCAGCAGAATGCCTTGGGCGGCAGTGAAATACCCGCCGTAGACGCCGACCCCGAAGGTGCCCAGCACCAGGACGGCCATGCGGGCCGGGGTGATGTGCTCCGGTGAACGGCCCGCCGCCTCGGTGCGCCGGCTCGTCCACGCCTGGATCCGCGGGCCGATCACCACCAGCACCAGCGCCAGGACCAACAGCACCGGCACCACCTCGGCGAAGACCTTCTCCGGCAGGTGCAGCAGCAGGAAGGCACCCAGCACCCCGCCGGCCAGCGACGCGGGCAGCTGCCAGCGCAGCCGATCCCATTGGCCGCGCAGCTCCGCGCGATACCCCCAGGTGCCGGAGACGCTGCCGGCGATCAGCCCCGTCGCGTTCGACATGGTGGCCGTGACCGGCGGGAAGCCGAGGGCGACCAGCGTCGGGAACGTGATCAGGGTGCCGGACCCGACCAGGGCGTTGATGGCGCCGGCGCCGAGCCCGGCCAAGCAAATCAGGAAAATGTGGGAAGGCGACACTGAGGGAAAACCCTAGCCTGCCGCCGGTTTCGGCGGGCGGCGGGTTCGGCTTGCGCCTCAGACGGCGGGGGCTTCGTCCCCGCGATCGACGCCGGTGCGCAGCTTCACCGACGCCGAATACGCGAGCGTCCGGAAGCGCAGCACCGGATCATCGGAGGGCTCGATGCCGTCGGTCACCCGCATCGGGTCGAACACGACGATGTCGCCGCCGTGCTCGCGCTCGGTTTCCAAGCCGGTGATCTCGATGGTGCCGACGGTCGCGATCTGGGTGCTCTGCCAGGGCGCGGACGGGTCGACGGTCGAGTCGGTGGGCCCGGCGATCTGCACGCGATATTCGAACCGCACCGGCCCGCTGCCCAGGCGCGCGTTCAGCTCGTCGGCGAGGAAGTCGGACCCCTCGCCGTGGGCCGCCGACGGCGACAGGAACTTCTCCGCCGCGGCCGGAACCAGGTGATAGCGAACGAATCTCGCGCTGCCGTCGGCCGCGACCCAGCGGAAGGCGTGCAGGCCGTGGTATTCGACGGTGGCGTAGCTCGCCGGGATCTTGTTGGCGTCGCGCACCACCGGCAGCGCGCCGAGCAGCCGGGGGTGGGTGAGGAAGTACCTGGCCATGCGCAGCGGCGTGGTCAGCCCGGGCCGCATCGCCTTGAGCAGGTCGACGAACCCGTCCGGGGTGCTCGACACGAACAGGCGGGCGGTCTGCGTCGACAAGTCGGTGGTGGAGCCGTCGGGCAGGGTGAACTTGACCGCCATCCCGCGGATGCCCGGCGCGTTGTCGCGCTGCTTGGGATTTCCGGCGCCGTTGGAGAAGCGGATCAGCGCCGGGACGGTCGAGCCGTCGAGATGCTTTGCGCGCGAGAGCATTAGCGCATCGGGGGTGGCGGTGAAGGTGCCGCGGTACAGCGTGCCTTTGGCGTGCAGCGCGCGGCAGCCCGGCTGCGCCCCGCCGGTGCCTCGAATCGCCTCGATCGCGTCATCGGGAGTGACCATGCGCGAATCTTAAGGCGCTAGGAGGGAAAGCCGAAGAGTTTGACGACACCGTGATCGCGGCCGGCGGTGTAGCCGCCGTCCACGGCGATGGCCTGGCCGCTGACGAATGAGGCGTCGGGCGACAGCAGGAAGGCCGCCATGGCCGCGACCTCCTCGGGCTGGCCCAGCCGTTGCAGGGCGTGCTCTTGCGTGATCGATTGCAGCGGGCCCTCCATGCCCGGGAGGCCGAACACGCCTTGGGCCATCGGGGTTTCGATGAAGCCGGGACAGATGGCGTTGGCGCGGATTCCGCTGGGCCCGTAGTCGAGCGCGATGTTCTTGGTGAGCAACACGACGCCCCCCTTTGCCGCGTTGTACGAGCTGCCGCCCGCCGTGCCTTCCAGCCCCTCGACGCTGGCGACGGTCACGAGCGAACCCCGCTCGCCGTCGACGCGGGGTTGCTCGATCATCCGGGCCAGCGCGGCTTTGGCGACCAGGAAGGTGCCGGTGAGGTTGATCCCGATCACCCGGTCCCATTCGGCCCGGTCGAGCAGGTGGACCGGGCCGCCCCCGGCCACCCCGGCGGCGTGCAGGACGCCGTCGAGGCGATCCGGGACGGCGGCCAGCACGGCGGCGACCGCGGCCTCGTCGGCGACGTCGGCGGCGACGAACTCGAACCGGGGCCCGAGGTCGGGCGGCTCGGCCAGGTCCGCGCCGATCACCGTGCCCCCCTCGGCCAGCAGGCGCCGCGCGGTGGCCAGGCCGATCCCGGAGGCGGCGCCCGTGACGACGAAGGTGCGTGAGCGGGCTCGGTCAGGATTCGCCACGGCTGGTCCCCTCTTTTCGACGATCGTGTTGCCGCAGAAATGCTGACACACCCCGTCGATAAGGGAGAGCTATCAGCAAATAGCGGGGCGGTCTTGGACATCGCGTGCCGGCGGCGCGATCGTAGGACCATGTTCAATTTGCCCGTGCCCGCGCCGTTGCGCCCCCGGCTGTACGCCTTCCCCGCCGTCGCCGCGACGGCCATAGTGGTCCTGACGGCCACCGCCAATGGGGCCCCGCCGGTGCGGCTCGCCTCGGCCGAGGCGATCGACATCGCCCAGGGCGTCTCCATCGTCCCCGCACCCGGCTGGACGCTCGGGCACCGCGGCCCGAACTGGGTGGCGCTCAGCAACGCCGACGCCAGCGCGCAGCTGCGGGTCACGGTCAAGCCCGCCGGCGGGACCGATGCCCTCGTCCTGCTGCAGGCGGACAAGGACCAGCTGGCCGGGGACGCGTCGGCCATCTTGCGCAACGTGCAGGTCGTGGGCGAGCCGCACACCAAGGCGGAGGCGGGACGGCACTTCCAGCAGGAGGCCTCCGTCGACTACACCGCCGACGTGCTGGCCCCCGAGGGCGCGATTCCCGTGATCGGCAGCTTCACCGAATTGCTGAACCCCTCGACCGGGCAGTCGGCGTTCATCGACTACCGCCAGGACAACAGTGCGACCCCGCAGGCGGTCAGCGACGGCGGCACGATGATCGAGTCCATGTTCTGATTCCGCTTCGCGGGTGTGCCTCCCGGGCTTGCGCGTGCGTCCACGGCTTTGCGCGTGCGTCCACGGCGGGAAAACCGCGCAATTTCGGCCCTCAGCGCACAGTCAAAGCCCTCAGTGCACACTCGACGGGAGGAAGTTCACTACGCGGAGGGGTTCATGCCAGCAGGCGACCACACGACCGAAACGCTCGCCGGGTTCGTCGAGCGGCACGCGCGGCAACGGCCCGAGGCCATCGCGATCCGCTACGGGGAGCGGCAGTGGTCCTGGGCTGACTGGGCGGCGCGGATCCGTCGCGCGGCCGGCGCGCTGCGCGCCGCCGGGGTGCAGCGCGGACAGTGCGTGGCGTTCCTGGACAAGAACCACCCCGCCTGCCTCGAGGTGCTGTTCGCCGCCGCATCGATCGGGGCGGTGACCACCGTCGTCAACTGGCGCGTGATGGGCGACGAACTCGTGCACGTGCTCCACGACAGCGGGGCGCGGCTGCTCTTCGCCGGCGCCGAGCTGCGGCCCGCGGCCGAGGCGGCCGCCGAACGCGTGCCGGGCCTGGAGCGCATCGTCGCGGTGGGCGACGAATACGAGTCCCTGCTGGCCGCGGCCGAGCCCACCGAGGGCGACGCCGCCGTCGACCTGAGCGAGACCGCGCTGGTGATCTACAGCTCGGGCACCACCGGGCGGCCCAAGGGCGTGCTGCTGAGCCAGCGCGCGCTGGTCAATCACGCGGCGAACCTCGCGCCGGCGTTCCCGTTCGGCGACGGGGAAGCGAACCTGGTGGCGATGCCGTTGTTCCACGTCGGCGGAATCGGCTACGCGCTCTTCGGGATTCGGGCCGGGGTGCCGACGATCATGACCCGCGAACCCGACGCCGCCGCCCTGGTGGGCGCGGTGCGGGCCGGCGCGACGCACGCGTTCTTCGTCCCGCCGGTGATCGCCCGGTTCCTCGAGGCCGGCGAGGCCGCCCACGCCGCGATCGCGGGCCTGCGCTACATCGTGTACGGGGCCGCGCCCATGCCGTTGCCGCTGCTGCACCGGGCGCTGGACACCTGGCCGGACACGCGTTTCGTCCAGGTGTACGGGCAGACCGAATTGTGTGGCGCGGTCACCGCGCTCAGCGACGACGACCACCGCGATTCCGCCCGCCCGCACCTGCAGCTGGCGGCCGGAAAGGCGGTGCTGGGCACCGAGATTCGCGTGGTCGATCCCGAGACGGGCGCCGAGGTGGCGGCCGGGGAGCCCGGCGAGATCTGGGTGCGCAGCAACCAGAACATGAGTGGCTACCTCAACCGGCCGGAGGCGACCGCCGAGACCATCACCGACGACGACTGGGTGCGCACCGGTGACGTCGGCCGCCTGGACGCCGACGGCTACGTCTACATCGAGGACCGCCTCAAGGACATGATCATCACCGGCGGGGAGAACGTGTACGGGCCCGAGGTGGAAAGCGTGCTCATCGAGCATCCCGGCATCGCCGACGCGGCGGTGATCGGTGTGCCCGACGACTTCTGGGGTGAATCGGTCAAGGCGATCGTGGTGCCCGACGGTGAGGTCGACGCGAACGACGTCATCGCGTTCTGCCGCCGGCACCTGGCCGGTTACAAGTGCCCGCGAACGGTCGGCTTCGTGGAAACGCTGCCCCGCAACGCGAGCGGGAAGATCTTGAAAGCCGAACTGCGCGCGCCGTATTGGCGCGACCGGGCCCGGGGCATATGAGCGCGGTGGTCGACGCGCGGCGGCGCGACCGCGCGATCAGTGTGCTGGGCGGCCCGACCACGGTGGTCGACATCGCGGGTCAGCGGATCGTGATGGACCCGACGTTCGACCCGCCGGGTGTGCACGCGTACCTGACCAAGCTCACCGGCCCGGCGGTGCGCGCTGAAGCGCTCGGAGCCGTGGACGCGGTGTTGATCAGCCACGACCAGCACCCCGACAACCTCGACGACGAGGGTCGCGCGATGGCCCTGGCCGCGCCGCTGGTGCTCACCCACCCGGGCGGCGCCGCCCGGCTGGGACCGCCCGCGGTGGGCGTCGCGCCCTGGCAGACCTACAAGCTATCCGAATCGCTTGTGGTGCAAGCGGTTCCGGCGGTACACGGCCCGGCGGACGGGCAGCGCGACGAGAGCGGCCATGTCAACTGCGAGGTGACCGGCTTCGTGCTGTCCGGACCCGACCTGCCCACCGTGTACCTCAGCGGCGACAACGCCTCGATCGCGGCGGTCAAGGAAGTGTCCGAGCGCGTCGGCGTCGTCGACGTCGCGGTACTGTTCGCGGGCGCGGCCAGCGTGCCGACCAAGGAGCGCGGACGACCGCTGACGCTGACCTCGGCGCGCGCGGCCGCCGCCGCCGAGGTCCTGGGCGCCCGCGTCGTCATACCCGCCCACGTCGACGGCTGGGCCCACTTCAGCGAGGGCGTCGACGAATTCGCGGCGGCGTTCGATCAGGCCGGGATCGGCGACCGGCTGCGGGTCGCCGCCCACGGGGAGTGGATCGACCTATAGCCGCCCCTCGGCCCGCAGGTCGGGGTGCACCCAGTCGGGCGAGCGGCGCTCCTTGAACGCGCGGAAGCCCTCGCGGGCCTCGGCGTCGCTGAGGCTGCTGACCATGCCGATGCGGTCGTAGAGACCCAGGTAGCTGTCGATGCTGGACTTAATCACGCCGCGGGCGCGCGGGGCGGTCCGACAGCACTGTGCGAGAAGCTCTTTCGCGGTGTCGAGCAGGGCCTCGTGCGGCACCACCCGGGTGACCAGGCCCCAGTCCAGGGCCTCGGCGGCGGTCAGCACCCGCCCGGTGAACATCAGGTCGCGGGTGCGCACCGGCCCGATGACCCGGGCCAGCATCTGGCTGTAGTAGGTGTCGGCGTAGCCGCGGAACAGCTCAGGAACGCGGAAGGTGGCGCGCTCGCTGACCACCGACAGGTCGCTGCACAGCGCGATCTGGAACCCGCCGCCCTGGCACAGGCCGTTGACCGCGGAGACGATGGGTTTGGCCGAGGTGCGCACCGTGTCGAAGGGCGTGACGTCCATGCCCAGCGCGCCGCCGAACGTGATCCAGTTGTCGGTCGCTCCCCCGCCGCCCATGTCGCCGCCGGGCGCGAACACGTCACCCGTCCCGGTGATCAACAGCCCGGCCAGCTCGGGGTCCTCGTTGAGACGTCCCACGGCGTAACGGATTCCGAAGTACATCGCGGGGGTCAGGGCGTTACGCGCCTCCGGACGGTCGATGGTGCACACCGCGATCGACCCCTGACGCTCGAAGGTCAGGTAGGGCGTGCCCAGCCAATCCCCCTCGGGCGGGCGGGGGCTGTCGTGCGGGGTCTCGGCCACGGGATTCCTCTCACATCGGTCGCTACTGTCGCTCTTACAGTAGCCGCGCCGATCTACACGTACGCCAGCGTGACCGTCGCGCTGCCCGCCGATGCGTCGTCGAGCAGGGTCGCGAGCTTGTCCCGCAACGCGGTCGTGGCCTCGGCCACCGGCTTCTCGCAGAACCGGCAGTTGAGGGTGAACCTGGGTTGGTCGTCTTCGTCGGGCCAGAACCGGCGGGGCCCCACCTGGGCGCCCGGGTCGAACGCGACCGCCTGGTGCGGGGTGTCCTTGAGCAGCCTGCCGACGGGATGGCCTTGCGGGCATTCGAGTTTCAGGATGCCGATGCCTTCTTGGTTGCCTACCACGGCCACCGTCCTTTCGCGTGTTGTGTGTCGTCGTTAACCGAGGCCGGCGTCGGTGAGCAGCCGCGGCAATCCGTGTCGGGCGCACAGGTCGCGCACCAGCGCCAGGTCCTCGAGCGCGTCGTCGGCGCGCCCGACGGCCGTGAGGGTTTCGACCAGCAGCAGCCGGGCCTGCAAATTCGCCAGCGGCCGGGCGGCCGGATCGATGCCGGCCAGCAGCGCGGCGGCGTTGCGGCAGGCCAGGTCGCGGTCGTCGCGGGCGCGGCTTCGGGCGAGCAGCCGGATGCCGGAGGCCGCGTCGAGCTCGGCGGTGACGGTGGCGATCCCGTCGCCGTCGCGGGCCACGTCACCGGTGGCCCGCAGCCGGTCGGCCTCCGCGGGATCGAGTTTGCACCCCAGCCGGACCCGCTCGTGGTTGATGGCGGCCGCCAGGCGCGGCAGCCGCAGCTTCTCGGCCACCGCCATCCCGGCGTCGAGGCGGCCGACCGCCTCCTCGCGATCGCCCTGTGCGGCTTTGACTTTGGCGCCGACGACGTAGCGGGCCGCCAGGTAGTCGACCCCGCCGCCTTCGGGACCCAGGTGGTAGCTTTCCTCCAGCAGCTCGGCGGCCTCGTCCAATTCGCCTGTCTCGTAGAGCAATTCGCCGAGCGCCGCGCCGGCGATGCGCGCCGCGTAGGAGTGCGGGCCCACCGCCGAGCCGATCTCGAACCCCTCGCGGAACTTGCGCAACGCGAGGCCGATGTCGAGCTGCTGGCGGGCGGCGATGCCGGCCCAGCAGCACGCGTACACGGCGCCCACCGCGCCGACCTGTTCGTTGAAGGGTTCCGCCCACTCCAGGAGTTGCTGCGCGGCCGGCAGGTCGAAGCGGTAGATCGCGGCGAACGCCAGGGCGGTGGCGGCGGCCTGCGGCAGCACGGGACGCAGCTGGTCCGCGCCGGAGACCACGTCGGCCAACTGCTCCTCGAGCCCGTCGGTCCGGTCGGCGTAGATCTCGGCCACCGCCCCCACCACGCTGGCTTCCAGCGCCAGGTCGGCGCGCCTCTCCTCGGGCAGGTCCGCCTTGGCCAGGGCGGCGGCGAAGCGCATCAGCGCGGCCTCGGTGGCTTCGCTGCGGTGCAGCAGGATGTTGGCCCACGCCGATGCGAGCTGCAGCAGCGGCCGGGAGACCACGAGGCTGGGCGGCAGCTTTTCGACGAGGCCCAGGAAGGTGGTCATGCGGGACTGGTTGATCAGCGCCCTGGTCTCCAGGCGCTCGACCAGGTCGACCGCGTGCGCGGCCTCCCCCGCGGCCAGCGCGTGGTCGACGGCCTCGTTGATGAGGTCGTGCTCGGCGAACCACTCCGAGGCCGTGTGGTGCAGCTCGGCCAGGCTTCCGGGTTCCTCGCGCTCGAGCCGGCGCCGCAGGAACCCGGCGAACATCTGGTGGTAGCGAAACCATTGCGGCGCATGGTCGATGCGCCGCAGGAACAGCCCGCGCCGCTCGATGTCCTCGAGAATGGCGTGGCCCCCACCGACTTCGGCCAGCACCGACGCCAGCTCCCCGCAGATCCGTTCGGTGATCGAGGTCGCCATCATGAACTCGACGAGCTCGGGCTCCAGGGTGTCCAGGACGTTCTCGGCGAGGAACTCTTCGACCGCCTCGTCGTCGCCGGACATGCGGCTCACCAGGTCGCCGGCGTCGCCGCCGCCGCGCAGGGACAGCGTCGCCAGTTGCAGGGCGGCGACCCAGCCGTCCGTCGACGCGGTCAGGGCCTCGACGTCCTCACCGGGCAGCTGCAGGCCGGCGACGTCGTTGAGCAGGGACCGCGCCTCGTCGGCGTCGAAACGCAGCTTCTCGCAATCGATTTCGACCAGCTCGTCGCGGACCCGCAGCTTGCTCAACGTCACGGCGGGGCGCGCCCAGCTGGTCACCACGACCTGCAGGTGATCGCCCGCGTTCTCGATCAGGAAGCGCAGGGCGTCGATCGTTTGCGGGTCCGACACCCGCTGCCAGTCGTCGACCACCAGGGTGATGGGTTCGCCGAGGTCGTCGATCGCGTCGATCAGTGAGGTCAGCACGTAGCGGGTGGCCTCGTCGCCGCGCTGTTCGAGCATCTGCTCCAGCGGTTCGGCGAGGGCGGGACGCACCCGCCGGATCGCGGCGAGCAGGTGGGCGAGGAACCACACCACGTTGTTGTCGTCGTCGTCGACCGTCAGCCAGGCCACCGTCACGCCGGCGGCGGTCAGTTCGGCGCGCCACTGGGCCACCAGGGTGGTCTTGCCGTATCCCGACGGCGCGTGCAGGAGGATCAGCCGCCGGCGCCCGGCCTCGCGCAGCAGCGCCATCAACCGGTCGCGCGCGACGAGCGCCCGGGTCGACGCGGGGGGGCGGAATTTCGTCGCCGGCGCCGGCGGCGTGGTTTCCCGAGCGCGATACGCCGCGGCCGGGACCGTCGACCCCGCGGCGTCGACCGGCACGACCATGCTGTCTACCGGGGTCCGGCGCCGGCGTTGCGCCTCGCGCAGCTGCTCCCCGTAGTCGAGCGCGGAGACCGGCCGACGGCTGGGATCGCGGGTCATGCCGGTTTCGATCACGGCGATGACGTCGTCGGGCACACCCCGCTCGGTCAGCATCTCGTGGACCGACCGGCCCATCGGCGGGTGTCCGGTCAGCGCGCAGAACAGCGTCGCGGCCAGCGAGTAGACGTCGGATCCGGTTGTCGGCGTGGCGCCTTCGAGAAGTTCCGGGGCGATGAACGCCGGTGAGCCCATGACGACCCCGGCGCGGGTCTCGAACCCGCCGGCGATGCGCGCCAGGCCGAAGTCGGTGAGCTGGGGCTCGCCGTAGTCGGTCAGCAGGACGTTGCCCGGTTTGACGTCGCGGTGCAGGATGCCGGAACGGTGCGCGGCTTCCAGCGCGCCGGCGAGCTTGACGCCGATGCTGAGCACCTCGGGCCAGGGCAGGGGACCCCCGCCGCTAACCAGGCCCCAAAGCGAGCCGCGGTCGTGATAGGGCATCACGATGAACGGCCGGCCGCTGCGGGTGGTGCCAGCCTGCAGCACCGTGACGATGTGCGGGTGCCCGGAGAGCCGGCCCATGGCGCGCTGCTCGCGCAGGAAGCGGTCGAGGTTCTCGGGGTCGAGGTCGTTGGTGAGCACCTTGACCGCCACCAGGCGGTCGAGCTCAGGCTGAGCGCAACGGTAGACGACCCCGAATCCGCCGCGGCCGATCTCGGTGACGTCGTCGAAGTCGAGTTCCGTGCCGATGCCGGCGATCAGATCCTGCTGGATCGCCGCTGCGTCCACGTCGGCCATCGACCTGTCCTCGCGAGTAGAGAGGGCCCCCGGTCGTGTCACCATAGCGCGGATTGACCTGGGGCGATGCCGGAAGTTTCGGGCGTTCGGGGCGGTGGCCGATGCTTGGCTGCCACGAAGTGGTGGTCCCGGCTGGGATCGAACCAGCGACCTTCCGCGTGTGAAGCGGACGCTCTCCCACTGAGCCACGGGACCGGCGCCGAGAGGCGAACGACGTCGAAGATTAGCACGAGCCTCGCCTCGACAATACCGGCCCGCATGCGCCGTCAGGACGCTGCGTTAGCCTGGACGCGGCTCGTACGGAGAAATTTGTATGTGCCCGCTCACGTGGACTATCGTCGTGCTTCGCACCGGGCGACGATCTCGTCCGAGGCGCGCGGATGTAGCGCAGTTGGTAGCGCATCACCTTGCCAAGGTGAGGGTCGCGGGTTCGAATCCCGTCATCCGCTCGAAGGTGCAAGTGGCATCAATCCCAGCGGTGGAGTGGCCGAGTGGTGAGGCAACGGCCTGCAAAGCCGTGCACACGGGTTCGATTCCCGTCTCCACCTCCAGCTTTTGATCCCGGCGCGATTAGCTCAGCGGGAGAGCGCTTCCCTGACACGGAAGAGGTCACTGGTTCAATCCCAGTATCGCGCACCAGAGTTTGTGCACGTCAAAGCGGATTTTTCGACTTGCCCCGAGCGGTCCGCTGCCTATACGCTGCCGATCCGGCACCCGAGCGGCCGTCACGATACCTTTGCCGGCGGACACGTCGCTCGGCCGCGGGTAGCGTCCGGACGCCATGGACCCCGACAACGACAGCAACTTCGCGGCCTCGTCCGACGACGGCGTCACGGCCTACTCGGACCAGGAACTTCTGGAAGCCGCGCGACGCAGCGAGGTCCCGCCGCGAAGAGCCAGCCGAGGCAAGGAGACCGGCCGCGGCGGGCTCGCATTATCCCCGGTCGCTCGGTCCAAATCGCTTGCTAGACATCGGGTGTCGTGGCGGGCCGGGTTCGACTAGGCCGGCCCGCCCGACCCCACCCCGGCACCCACCGCGCGGGTGCGCCGTCAGGGTCAGCGCGGTTCAGCCTATTTACGCTTTAAGCGCTGGCCGCACTGCTCGCAGGTGTACTCAGTCTCGCTCGCCAGCACCGCCTGGACATGCTGGCATTTAAAGCACCTGACCTTTTTCGCTGGCGTGACTGTCTTCGTTGGGGTGACTTTCTTCGCTGGGGCGGCCTTCTGTGTTGGGAACTGATGTCCGCAGTACCTGCACACCTTGGCCTTCGCGCGAACCGATTCGGCACAGTCTGGGCAGGTCTTGGTATGCGACCCGACTGGTGATGCGGCCGGTACGAACTGATACCCACAGTCCGGACAGGCGAGGAACCCGTTCTTAGACTTCGCTCCGCACTCCGGACACTCCCTCAGACGGTCGTTCGTCACCACCCAGCAGACACCGAGGATGACATCGACCAAAGCCCAGATAAAGAGGATGAATACCCCACCGACCGCCATACCGAGCGCTTTACCAGCTTGGCAAAAGTCCGCGACTTGGTCTTTAGGGCAATCGGTGTTAGAGCTTTCAAGGGCGTTGTACAGCCAGGCGGCGAAGCCTAACTGGGCTGCGAGGATGAGTTGCGTGAATGGTCTCCACGACGGCCACGACGGCCACGACGGCATGAGTTAACCCCTACCAGAACCGCATGCCGTCGCTCAGCCGGTTGACGGAAAATTGTCAGCGGTGTTCGCGGCCGGAGGGCTCCACCCCCGCAGTGTGATCCACTGACCGCACCGCAGGGAAGCCCTCACGCCGACGCCCCGCCGCGGCCCTTCGCCCGTCCCGCCCGCCGCGCATCCCGACGCCGCGCAATCTCATCAGCCGCCGACACCCCCTCGACGACTTCCAACTCGGCGACCTCGGCCAGCGTCGCACGCAGCCCGGCACAGAGCCGGTCCAAATTGCGCGTTGTCACAGGCGTCGATCTGCTCGGCCAGGCGGGCGGCCATCCGCCGCAACGCCGGCAACCGGTCACAGTCGGCCAGCGACACCAGCGTCATGTCCGCGCCAAGCGGGGTCTTGCCCGGCATCCTCATCTCCACGGCGGTCCCCACCGCACTAAAAGCTGGGCAGACTTTGGTCACGGCGCTGGGGGCGGTGGGCCAATAGGGAAATCTGGCGGCGTCGGGAACCACGTGCAGGAGCCGGTTGCGGTGGTGAGGCTGGTGATGTGCCAGTCGCATTCATCGCGGGAACCATCAGGGTAGGTGCAGGTGGAGTGCGACGCCCCGAACATTCCGATGCCGCCGCACTGCCCGTTCGCGTTCGCAATACATACCTGATGGGCCTGCGGATTGGTCTTGTCGGTGCATTGCCCCGCCGCGTTCGCTGCTGTTGAGGGTATAAACATCCACGCGACCAACACCGCCGCGGCGGACACAGCTTTCAACCACATGATTCGATTCTTTCTGTTGCAGGGTTGCCAGGCGCAGAGTTCGGCATGTGCCATCGGAGGTAGTGCGACTGCGGCCATAGCCGTCGACACTGCGATTCGCCTTCATGGCTTCACCCCCAATGCCCCCGCCCGACGCAGTAGTGGTGTTCTCATCATCCTCGTCATGGGCGTGACCGGGGCAATTTCACCCGAACTGGGGTGCCGTCGACCTGTGACAGCGTTGCCAACCTCGCGTGGACCCGGGCGTGTGTGAAATTATTTGCTGGCCGTGCAAACGTTCGAGGGTGTACGGCGAATTTGCTGTACTCCGCCGGGCCGGGAAGCCACAAGCGCAGCCTTGAACAGCGGAAACGCTGTGCTTGAAAAGCCGCGATGCCTGGGATGCGGCGGCCAAAACGCCCTGCGGGGGCCTCCCCCACGGTCACCGTGTTTGCTAGCGGTAGCCACCGGCCCGTGCTGGGTTAGCTGAATGGTCATGCGAACGTCGCTTTGGGTCGGCGGGCAGGCCGGTCTTCCCTCGGGTCGATGGGCGCGGCGACGACGGTGGGTAGCCGCGGGCGTGCCCTCGGGTTCAACCTCGACGTTGCGGTAGAACCCCATCGGCTAGCCAGGGGGTCATGAACGGGCAACGCGGACGGTGTGAGGATGCGGTCATGCGGCACAAGGACTTTCGCGGACGCGCGTCCGTGCGTCCAGCGGCTACCTAACGAGCCCAATACGCTTTGAGCATGTCCGGGCAGTAGGCGGCAACGGAATATTTGAACAGTGATTCGGCCTTCTGCACGGTCATCCGTGGATCTGGCTGCAGCCCATGAAATGAGCCCGCCGGGAAGCTGTTCGTAAACTCTGTGGCCCCAGGACCGGAGGCCGCTGCTCGATCGACGTGGCACACGGGCCGCTTGATAACGCGGCGAGCTGGCCGGGCATGGACGCCTCAAGAATTCCTTCAAAAGCTTAGGCGGTTCGGCACACCCACGCGTAGCGCTCTGCGAAACCACGCAGCCGTCTCAACCCAGAGGAAGAGCCGCGAAGAACCCACCGCGCCCAGGCTAAGCGGTTCCCCGCGCGCACGAACCTAAGCCCTACCGCCCACCCAGCTGATCGTTGATGTTGGTCCACTGGCCTTCGCCCTTGTGGTTGCCCATGTTTCGGCACTGGCCGTCGAGGATGATCTGCCCGTAAGCGTGGTCGGACGGCTGGTAACTGATAGTCGCGACCACGCCGTCCTTGTTGAGCGCGGCGCCGTGCAGGTGCTGGCCGGCCGGCGCCCCGTCGCTCCAGCCGTTCGAGGTCATCGCCGTCCGGACTTGCTGAAAATAGGCGTCGGGGTCGCCGTGGATCAGGAAGCTGAGCGTGACGGTGCCCTGAAACGGCGGGTCTCCCTGGTCGTTGCAGGAAGCGTAAGAGAACGCCCCGCTGACCCCGTCCAGCTTGGCGGCGGCGACGATCTGTCGCGCCGGCTCGATCACTTGAGCCTTGGTCTGCTCGTCACTCATGGGGTGGGCCGTGTCTTCGTACGGGTTACTCGACCCGCCGGCTTGTGGTTTGTGTTGCACTGGCGCGCACCCTCCTAACAACACGGCGACGACCAACCCGGAAGCAATCAGTGCTTGTCGCAACGACATTCATCGTTCCTTAGTGGTGGTGTTGGGCATCGAAAACATGGTTGTCGGTAATGGATCCTGGCGACCGCTCCCACTCCGGGTCAATGACGGCCGGCGTGTGCGGGCCGATGGTGACCGGGGGCAGACCCGGAACACCAACTTTTATGCCCCCTACCGAGTAACGGTGGTCGGCCGTCATGCCGTCGGCTTGGAGCTGGTCGCCGTGGCCGGAGACGATGTCGGCCATGCCGTAGAGCGCTTCGCTGCCGCGGTGGTAGTAGTACGAGTGGTCGTGCGGGTTGATGCCATCCGAGCCGGGGACCTCGGCGCGGAAGCGCACCGAGCCGAACCCGTCGACGGCGGGGTCGGTGCCCAGGCCGGGATTGGTGCCGAAGAAGTTCTGCCCGAAGACGCTCTTGCTCGTGCCGTCGAGGGAACCGAGCATGCCGACGGGATCGGTGGATGCGTCCCCGACGAAAACATGGCCACCGTCCAGGTGAAACTGCGCCGCGGACTGCGCCGCGTCGGTGCCCGGACAACCCAGCAGCACAGCGTCATTGGCGTGCATGCCGTGCAACGCAAACGCGTCGGCGACCGTGGTCGAACCGTAGGAGTGGCCCAGCACCGTGACATGCTGGCCCGCACCCAGGTGTGTCGCCCACAGGCCGTTGACGTCCTGCGCCAGCGCCGCGCTGCCGGTGCGGGCCAGTTCCGGCGTGGAGATGCGCTGCACGTCGTCGAACCCGTTCGGGGCGTCATAACCCATCCACGCGATCACCGCCGTCGGGTTGTTCGGGTCGGCGGCGTTTGCCTGCTCGAACAGGTTGATCGCGTCGTTGTGGCCGTCGTGCAGCCAGCCGCCCTTGACGCTGCTGCTGGTGCCGGGCACGATCACCGCAGTGTTCTTCGCGGTGTCCGGGTTGCCGATCGCGATCGCCGCCCTGCCCTTGCCGCCGAATGCCATTGGGTCGTAAGCGAATAGGTAGACCGGCTTCGGACGAAGCGGGTCCCCCGCGTCGTGGTCGAGGCCCAGTTTGGTCTCGTTGGCGTTCTGGTAGCGGGTGATGTCCGTGGGTGACAGCCCGAATTTCGCCGGGTCGCGCAGGACGTCGTCTACCGAGACGCCGCTGCGGCTGGCGACACCGCGCACCCGGTCGAGGTCCTGGTTCATCACCGTGAGGTTGGCCTGATTGCGCGCCAGGATGGGGACGCCGTTGAGGTTGCCGATCTGGTCGGGGTGCTCGGCGAGGAATCGCTGCCGCTGCTGCGGGGTCAGCGATGTCCACCAACGGTTCACGTCCTCGGGTTTGGTGTTCGGCGGCGGGATCTGGGTGTCGGCGTCTACGGGCGCAATCACGTTCGGGTCGTAGCCGTCGGTGCGCAGGTTGCCCAGGCAGTTCTGCAGCGTGGACGAGTAGCCGTCCCGGATCGACTCCATGTCGTGCAGGGCATCCCGGACATCGTCGGCGGCGTCGGCCTTCGCGTCCTCGATCAACTTCTCCAGGAAGGCCTTGCTCTTTGCGTCGAGGTTGCCATGCTGCAGATCGTGCTCCGCGGCGTCGATGAGGTTGTCCAGGCCCTGCAGCTCATGTTCCAAGGTGGCGATCCGTTGGGCACCCGCCTTCTGCGCCTCGGCCAACGCGGCGGCGACGTTCTCCAGGTCCGCACCGATCTTGGGCAACTGCTCGGACTGTGCGCCAAGGGATTTCACAACCCGTTGCACCTCGGCGGAGTCGTTGATGGGATGGTCGCCGTTCTGGTGGTTCCACGCGGCGTCGAAGCGCTTGCGGGCTTGCTCGAACGCGTGATCGGCCTCGGCGGTGCACCGGCCCGCGCTATGAAAGGCCTCGGCCAGGCTCGAAATCTGAGCCGGGCTGCCGGCCTGCAGGCTCTGGTTGATCGCCCACGGATCGCCGCCGGCCCTACCGATCAGGTCGGCAACGCTGAGCCATTTCAGCTGCATCACATCGCCCCTCGAGCCTGTCGCCGGTCCTGAAAACCAGCTATGAGGTTACCTCCGCGGGCGCCCCGGCGACGTCACGCGACGAAAGGCCGCCAAAGGCTTTACGGGCGCTCCTGAATGACGCACTCCACGATTCGATTGGCCAGGCGCGGGTCGAACCCCATCCGCGAGACCTTCTGGCCTTCGGCCGCGGGAGTAACACCGGAATTGAGGTCCTGCTCGATCACCCCGATGAGCTGACCGTTCTGGTAGTCGTGTTCCCAGAGCGGGATTTCGGTGATGCTTCCCACGCAATTTCCGTAACCGCTCAAGTCGGCACGGGCAGGCGCCGCCACCGGGGCGACCGAGAACAAGGCGATGGCTATGCCGATCGCGACAGCAACGTAGACGACACGCATGATCGCCAGGTTACCCAGCAATAACGCCGAATAATCAGCAAACGGTCAGGCCGTGCGAGGCACTCAGCAGTCGAGCCCGTATCCGCCGCGCAGGTCCTTGTGCGCGGCCTCCAGGGTGCGGTCGCATAACGCCAGGAGTGCGTCGAGGTCGAGCTCGGATTCCCGGCCCAACCGGTCCAGCCACACCGTCTCGACCTTCCTCAGCTCGGACCACTTGAGTTCGCCCTCGTAGTACACGGTGACGTCCTCCCGCGGTTCGGGACACGAGGTGGACTGCGCCAATTGCCGCTTGCACGAATCCAATTGGGTCAACGAATAGCCATGCTCGCGGAACTGGCGGTCCCACTCGTCGAGCAGGAGGCTGACCGCGTCGCGCACCGGCGGCGCGGCGTAGACCATCAGCTCGGCCACCCCGTCGTCGAGCCCCAGGCGCATGCGGAAGTCGTAAAGCTCCCGAATGGCCTCGGCGCGCCGCTGGCTGGCGATCTCCTCGGGGGTGCCGGACCCCTCGTACTGTGCCGCGCGTTTGATGTAGATGGTCGCCGAGATCAGCGACTTCAACACGGCCTTCTTGTCATCGGCCGCCCGCTTCTCGAAGTCGAGGACGCGCTCGTGGCGGCGGTCTTCCTCCTTGGTCCTGAAGTCGATGCGCTTCGTCCAGATCGCGACGGTGGCGCTCGAGATCACCGACGCCAGGGGTACCAGCGCGTTGGTTATCAATGTCGCCCAGTTCATTCGTCGGCCCTCACCCGCAGTACCCCGGGGGCGGCGCCGGGGCGCCGCGCGGGACGACGGTTTGGTTGCAGAGCCCCGATTCCGAGTGCGGGTTCTGGGCCGCGGTGGGGTTGGGCCCGGGGGTGCTGGGCGTCGCGGGGTCGGCGTTCGCCACGGCCGCGGTCAGTCCCATGCCGGCCATCCCCAACCCCGCGACGAGGACGGTGCGGGCGGCCAATCTTGTAAGTCCTGGTGTCGTCATGATGTTCCTTTTGCGTCGACGGCCGCGGTGGTAAGCCATGCAGGTGGACGATCACCGCAGTTGAAAGCTTTTCGGTACGTGTTGCGGAGACCATTTTGGGCGTAAGTCGAGGCTATTAGGGTGGCTAGAAGGTGTCTGGCGTTTGAGAATTTCAGCGCGCGCGACATCGGCTCCGAGCTGTATCAGCGACGCTCGTTGTGAGGTGAGACAGCTGGCAGTGTGGCGGACGGGGCGGGTCAACGCAGCAGGCTGACCAAGCGGCCGTTTCGATCTGCGAACAGATTTCCACAATTCTCAATGTGAGTAAACGCCGAAGCGCCTACGCTTCCGATCGACGAATTGGATGAACGTCGATGACTGTGGAAGGCAGTGCATATGGCGGCACCGGGGGACGATCAAGAAAATACTGACTTCCTTCACCAGCTGGGCGGGGCTTCCTGGGGACGATCACCGGGCGCCGGCCCACCGATCGAATACCCGCCTACGCAAGCACCGCTCAGCGCGGCACCGTTCTATCTGCCGAATGTAATCGCAGCGATCGTCGCGGGCATAGGGATCGTAGTCGGGAGCATCGGCACCTGGGCATCGCTCGGACCAATAAATTTTGGCGGCATGGATTTTCCCGGGAATTGGGGACTTGTCACTCTCATACTGGGCGCTGTTGCGGCCGTCGCTTCGTTCATTCAAATCAACTGGGGCAGGACGAGTTTCAATCTTCGTTGGGCGGTACCAATCGCGTGGACGGTGCTAGTTTCGGGCATCGGATGTCTAGCTATTGCTTTGGTCAACATCGCCACGGTCATGTCCGTGTCAAAGATCTTCTTCGGAGCACCTCATGTCGCCCAAGTCGGATGGGGGCTGTGGCTAGTAGCTATTTCTTCAGCGGTGCTCTCCATAACAAGCACAATCGTGGCCGTTCAGGTAGGCAACGCCAGCCAGGATTACAGCCACCGTTCACAAAGGACTTGGGCAGCCGGCTGGAGATGGGCAGCCATTATCGCGTCGGCGGTGATCTTCGTGATTGCGATCATCAGTGCTTACCGGCCGTTGATGGTCGACAACGGTGACAGCCAACAAGCGACAGCAACGGCTACTCGAACCGTGACGGAGCGGCCCCCGACATCAACGGTTACTTACCAGCCGCAAAACCAGCCTCCCCCGCCGATTGCTCCTCCTGAATCACTCCCGCCGGACGCTACGCACTGCTCAAACAATCCCGTCAACATCCCGCTCGGGAACTCTGCGGCTGGAACCGAGATAACCAGTTGCCCATTCGCTGAAGCGGTGCGCGCTCAGTACCTTCGACAAGCTTTACGAGGCACGACGGTGACGCTGAACGTCACGAGTCCTGTCACCAACCAGAGCTACCTGATGACCTGCATGGGGTCCCACGTAGTCACCTGCACGGGCGCGAACGATGCAGTGGTCTACCTGTACTAGCTGCCATCCGGTCGAATGAAAGTCTCGCGCGCGGCGTCGTACGTCAGACGCGCTCGGCCTTCATGTCCATGTCGATGGTTCCCTGACACGCGCCGCTCAAGATCTCGGTGTGCATCAGGCCGTTAAGCGACCCGTCGGATTGGGGCGTGTAAGTCACGGTGGCGCGGGCCGGGTTCCACTGGATCGACGTGTCGGGCATCATGCAGTCCCACTGGAAGTCGTTGGTCTGCGTCCAGGACTTGCCATCCCAGGTGAACTGGATCGGCTGCGGAACCGTCGGGTTGGTGGGCGGCGGGCCGCTGACGATCGTGGCGACGCACTTTCCGTTGTTGCAGCTCGAGCGCAAACCGTAGGTCTCGGTGTGCTGCTGCTCGGGATTGCCGACGGCCATGCTGTTCCCCGCCTTGGGGCCGACCATGAACGTGATCGCGTACTGGCCGTTCCAGGACGGATTGTCGGCGAAGGCGGCGGGGGAAACGGGCAGGGCGAGCGGGAGCGACGCCGCGCATAAACCGGCGAAGCTCTTCCAGCGGGTCGACGTCATCGTCTCTCCTCAAAGGGCCGTATCCATGCAATATTCGTCCGGAGGTCCAGCACGGGCAAGCCCCCGGCCTCACCAACCCCACTCGTCGTCCTCGAGGACATCGACGGTCAGCGCGTTGTCGGCCGCGCCCTGGGTGCCGTAGCTGAAGGTCAGCAGGGTGCGATCGTCGTCGAGGGGCTCGGTCGCCACGACGGTGGCGTGCCCGATCTTCATCCGGATCTTGTCGCCGGGCTTCAACTCGTCAACACGTTTAAGGGGCACGCTCCACCCATCAGCACCACCGAAAGTGCCAATGCTACAGAGCCCGTCTGCCGTCCTAAAGGTGCCGGCGCCGAAACCTCATGGACTCAACGGCATTCGCTGCGATCAGCGCTGGACGAGGTCGGGGATGGGCTCGGCGTCCGTCAGCCAGTGGCGTCCGGTGAGGCGGGCCGCCTCCCACTTGGGGATGCTGACCGCGTCGTCTTGACCGAGGTCCTCGGGAGTGGGGCCGATGCGTTCGGCCAACCCGGCGAGGGCGCCCAGGTCGAAGTTGTATATCTCCGCCGCGGCCAGGCCCAGCATCTGTCGGGTCTCGTCGATGGGAATGTCCCAGAAGGAGCGATGCAGCCACTTCCGGGTGTGCGGCCACGTGCCCTCCGGGTGGGGAAAGTCGTTGCCCCACAACAGGTTAGACGCGCCGATCTCGTAGCGACGCGCCAGCTCCCGGCGCTCGGTGGTGGTGGCCCCGATGAAGCAGTTGCGGTCGAAGTAGGCCGAGGGCGGCATGGTCAGGTCGCCCTCCATCTGGTGGCTCATCTTCTTGGCCGAGTGCTCGCGCAGATACCGGGTGTCCATCAGCCAGAGCAGGTCGTTGGCCCAGAACGCACCGCACTCCGTGACGCCCCATCGCAGCCGCGGGAAGCGCTCAAACACCCCCGACCACAGCGCGAACCACATCGGCCGGGCACCCCACCAGCGCACCTCGGTGACGTAGATCCCCAGGTGGCCGCCGTACTCCTCCTGCGGCGCGGGGCCAGAGTGCGTGTGCACCGGCATCTGCAGGTCCTGGCACGCGGCCCAGACCTTGTCGTAGCGGCGGTCGTGGTAGGGCGGGTAGCCGACCCAGCGCGCGGGAATCAGGATCCCGCCTCGCAGCCCGGACTCGGCCGCGCGGGTGATCTCGGCGACCGCGGCGTCGACGTCCGCCAGGATCGGCACGACCGCGACCCCGGCCCGCCGTTCGGGGCTGTGGCTGCACAGCTCGGCCAACCAGCGGTTGTGGGCGCGCGCCCCGGCCATCGCGCGCCCCGGGTCGAGGTCGCCCGATTGGCCCAGCCCGGCCCCGAAGGGCGCCCCGGCGACCCCGGTCACGGCGTCGGCGTCGGGGAAGATCACCTCGCCGACCACCCCGTCGCCGTCGAGCTCCCTGTCCCGCAGCGCGACGTCCCATCCGCCGGCGATGCCCTCGCCGTTCTCGGAGAACCACTCCTGCGCGAACTGCTCGTCGATGAATCCCCCGGCCTGCGCCGCCGCGGTCTTCTCCGCCAGGTACGCCTCGAAGTCGTCCCGGTATTCGGGGTCGACGTACTCGCGGTAGCGCTCGGTCGGGAGCTCGGCGTGGGTGTCGGCGGAGATGATGACGTACGGGGCCTGACGGTTCATGGTGCGTCCTTTCGCTACCAGGTGCGGATGGGGTCGGGCTCGAACACGGTGCTGCTCGCGTCGGCCGGCACGGCGGCCAGCGGTTCGGCAACCTCGGCCACGGTCGGGCCGATGCGGGCGGTCAACGGCGCGAGCGCCTCGAGGTCGAAGCCGTAGACGGCCGCCGCGTTCCCGCCCAGCATGGCCGCCACCTCTTCGGCCGGGACATGGGAGAACGTGTGCCGCAATGCTTCTCGCGTGTAGGGGGCGGTGCCCTCGTAGTGCGGATAATCGCTTCCCCACATGATGCGGTCGACGCCGATCCGGTGGCGCTCGGCGCACTCGACCGGACGCATGAAGCTCGCGCCGACGTAGCACTGGCGCGACCAGTACTCGCTGGGCCGCAGGCTCAGCGAACCGGCGGTGGGTCCGGCGAACCGGGCGATCGCAGAGCTCGCTCGCCCGTACCGGGCCGCGGCCACGTCGAGCGAGTCGAGGGTTGCCGGTATCCACCCGGCGCCCTGCTCGGTGAAGACGACCGTGAGGTCCGGATGCCGATCCAGCGCACCGCTGAAGATCAAGTGCCACAACGCCCGGTGCGCCCACCAGTGCGTCTCGTACACCCACACCGCCAGCGAGCTTCCCCAGCCATCCATCGGGCTCGGCCCCGCGTTACCGCCGTGGTGGTTGACCACCAGGCCCGCGTGCGCGCACGCCGCCCAGAGCGGCTCCCAATGCTCGGCGTAAAGCGGGGGAAGGCCGGTCCCGGGGGCGATTCCGGGCAGCAGCACGCCCCCGCGCAGGCCCAGCTTGGCGATCTGCGTCAGCTCGGCGATGGCTTCGTCGAGGTCGCCCAGCAGGATCTGGCCCACCCCGGCGCGCCGCTCGGGCGACAGGGAACAGAAGTCGGACAGCCAGCGATTGTGCGCACGCAAGCCGGCCCAGCGCAGCTCGAGCTCGCGGGCGGTCTCCGGCGGCGGGGCGGCCAGGCTGGCGTGCGGGAAGAACGGCGGCACGGTGTTAGGGAAGATGACCTCCCCCGCGATGCCTTCGCGATCCAGCTCCGAGTTGCGTAGGTCGCTGTCCCAATTGTGCTCGGCGTCGGCCTCCGCGAGATCCCCGAACGGGTTGACGTATGTCTTTGCCCAGCTGTCGAATTCGTCGCGGTAGCCCGGGTCCAGATAGTTGCGGTAGTCGAGCAGGTCGGCGCCGGCGTGGCAGTCGGCCGAGATGACCGTGTACCGGTCCATGCGCCTATACCCGCGCCGGCTCGGGCCCGGGGGCGGCGAGCAGGGCCACGTCGTCGTAGCGCTGGTGCACGTACGGCAGCAGCCACTCCTGCGGCACCCGCGCCGCGATGCGACCCACCTGGATGGTGCGGCGCCGACACCACGTGATGGACGTGATCTCGCGGACGGCGACGTCGGCCACCGGATCGAGCGGCGACTCCCCCAGCTCGAGCGTGCCGTCGATGTTCTCCAAAAGCTCGTAATGCCGGTGATATTCGCCGTAGACCAGATGGGGGTCGGTGATGCCGCTGCCGTCGGGGGCGCGCAGGAACTTGAAGTAGAACTCGGTGTTCACCTGGTCGGGCGGCAACTCCGCCGGGCCGCTGATACGCCCGTCCACCCTGATCAGCTGGTGGCCCAACCGGTCAACGCCGGCGGTGACGCGGTCACCGTCGCGCTCGACCTCGATATGCGCCAATTTCTTTGGCTCGCCGAATGTTTCGCGCCCACCCGTGACCGACTGTTCGGTGGACTGGGGCATGAAAAGCGGATAGTCGCCCTCGACTTCGCCGTGCCGGGCGGTCACCGAGAACACGGCCGACCCGAAGGGCGCCATACCTTCGATCCGGACCCGCTGCAGCTGAACGCGCACCAGGGGTTGGGCCGCCGGCTCCAGCGGCTTGGGCAGCACGGCCGCAACGATGTCGGGATCGGTGAGGTAGGTGACGGTGATCGCCTCGGTGGCGATGGGCGCCTTGGTGGCGTCGATCTCGTGGTCGACTTGCGCCTCGGGCGGGCGAGGGCCGTAGCGAATCTGGTTGGCGCTCAACGTGTTCCTCCTTCGGTGTGCTTGGCATGCTGGCCGAGGACATCGACCAGGTAGTCGGGCTCGCCGCGGGCGAGGATCGATACCGCCTTCTTGCTCACGACCTCATCGGCCGGTGTGGGCGGACCCATCATCCAGAACCGGTCCGCTTGAATCCCGTCCACGACCTGGTCGGCGACCGTCTCGAGCGGGGTGAACGCGACATGCACGCCCGCGGCCTCGAAGCGGGCCACCACCTTCTCTAGGGTCTGGTCGGGTGTGCGGCGTTCCTGGGTCGCGGCGTAGCGCTCCGGCCGGTGTCGCCAGGACTCCCAGATGCCGGTGTTCAAGAAGCCGCCGGGGAACAGCACGTGCGCCCGCACCCGGGTTCCGGTCATCTGCAGATGCGTGTAGAGGCTCTCAGTCAGGCAGAGCACCGCGGCCTTGGTCATCGGGTAGACCGCGGTGGCCGGTCCGCCCATTGCCCCCCGGGCGATCGGTGCGAACCCGCCGTTGCCCGAGCAGGTGTTGACCACGTGCCCTTCGCCTTGTTCGAACAGGAGCGGCACGAACGCCTTGATGCCGTGGATGACGCCCAGCACGTTGACGTCGATCCCCCAGCGCCAGTCGGCCAGGTCGTGTTCCCACATGTAGCCCTCGGAGACGCCGCCGGTGCCGGCGTTGTTGCACACCACGTGCACCGCACCGAAGCGAGATTGCGCCTCCTTGGCCAGCGATTCGACGGAGGCATAGTCGGTGACATCGGTGACCACGCCGGCCACGTCGACGCCCTCGTCCGCGAGCGCCCGGGTCGCCTCGTCGAGGGGTTCGGCGAGGACGTCGGCCAGCACCACTTTCATGCCCTCTCGGCCGAAACGCCTGCCCATGGCCCGGCCGATGCCACCGGCCCCGCCGGTTACGACCGCCACCTTGCCCGCGAGGTCCTTCATTGTGGCGATCGTCACATAGGCGCTTATGACATCGCAAGCGGTCGCATTATGCGACCATTGCGCCCATGGCGCCGCGCCCTTCTCCGCAGACCGAGCGGGTGGTGAACCTATTCGAGCAGCTGGCGGGCGACGCGAGCCGCGGGTTGACGTTGGCCGAGGTGTCGCGCCACCTGAGCGTGCACAAGGCCAGCTGCCACTCGATGCTTTCCGAACTGCTGCGCGCCGGTTGGCTGCTGCGCGACCCGGTCCGCAAGACCTACCACCTCGGTCCCGCCCTGGTCCGCCTCGGCCGAGAGGCGGCGGCGCGCTACCCCGCCCTGGTGTTGGCCCGCTCGGCGATGGCCGAACTGTCGGCCGCGACGGGCGCCCACTGCGTGGCCTTCTCGGTGAGCGAGGACTACTCCACCGTGGTCGATCAGGTCCGAAGCCGGCACGGCGGCGGGCACCCGATGCCGATCGGCACTCAGTTCCCGCACCGCCCGCCGTATGGGGCGTCGACCGTCGCGTGGTCCGCGCCGGAGGCTCGGGAGCGCTGGCTGGCCGCGCTGCCCGCGGATGTGCGCGATCGCTACCGCCAAGCCATCACCACGGCCCGGGAGCGGGGCTACGCGGTCGGTCTGCACCTGCTGCCCGATCTACGGCTGCAGGAACTGGCGCTGATCGTGCGCAGCGCCGAAGTCCGTTCAACGCGGCTGAGCCAACTCGCGCAGGCCTTGACCAACGAACTGATCCATCAGGAGGAGTGGTTCCCCGTCAGCCTGGCGCCGGAGCGCACCTACGAAGTGAGCCACATCGACTCCCCGATCCTCGAGCCCGGGTCCCGCATCGCGCTGATGATCAGCCTGGTCCCCAGCGCCGAACCGATGAGCGGCGAGGCGGTCACCCGGATGGGGGCGCAGCTCGCTTCCGTGACCCGCCGGCTAAGCGCGGCGTTGGCCGACGACTCGGTGGGCCAAATTAGTTCGTAGCCAACCCGACGAGCGCGGGTGGACTCAGTCGTCGTCCTTGTCGTCCTTTTCGTCGTCCTTATCGTCCTCGTCGTCCTCGTCGTCCTCGTCGTCCTCGTCGTCGCTGTCGTCCTCGTCTTTGTCCTTTTCTTCGTCTCTGTCGTCCTTGTCCTTCTTGTCCTTGTCCTTGTCCTTGTCCTTCTTGTCCTTCTTCTCGCCCTCGTCCTGATCGGAGTTATCCAGCTTGTCCGCGTACTTCGTCAAGAGCTCAGCCAATTTGCGAGCCTCATCAGAGTCCAACGAATCGATGAATAGTTGCTCGTCGGCCTCCGAGACGCGCTGCACAAAAACCGCGTCGTCCTTGATGCCGACGTCCCACCGGCCGCCCTCGTCACGAGCCATCTGATGCCGCCTTTCAATTGATTGCATTACCGACGCGCCCGGCGCGTTACAGCGTTGTTTACCCACTTGCGCCGGTCACGTCTCACCGAATGTCCGGCCGGACTCGGGCAGCGGCGCTCGAAGGGGCGGCCCAGCTATCAGCGCGGCTTACGGCGCAAGCGGCCGCTTGAAGAAGCACGCGACGGAGAAGGCCCCGCGGTGGTCGGCATCGAGTCCGACCATTTCCCACCCCTGGCGGCCGAGTTCGTCCGCCTTCTGCTTCATCTCCTCCATGGCGGTGTCGCCCTCCAGGTAATCCCACGTGTACTCCCACTGCTGGGGGTACCACTTGCCATCGGAGGCCAGCCACCAACCCGGGCCCGGCGAAGGATTGTTCATGTGGTCGTGAGTACCACAGATGGCGGCGAACGCCGACGCCGCGCCTCGACTACGGCGCGAACGCCCAACCGAGAAAGATGTTTTGCGAATCGGTGGGGCTCGGCCGTATTTCGCGGATGTGCGGCGGGGTGAAGTAGTTGGCGGTGAGGTACTGGCCGTTGCCCTCGCTGAGCATCACGTGTCCGGTGCCGTGGTCGAACCCCGGATTGCTGGTGAACACGAGCGCTCCCTCCGGGATATTGTCGCCGTTCGGGTGGATCAGCCCTTTGCGATTGAAGTCGTTGAAGGCATCCATCGCCGACGGGTATCTGAACGTGTGGTTGTAGGCCTGCTCGACGAACGCCTCGCACTGCACCGTGCTGTCGGGATCCGCGGCCATCTGTCCGCGCGCCCACGCCATCGCGTGAGCCGCCTTGTCCTCGCCGGGTGACGCGGCGGGCGCCGCCGCGGCGGCGCCGCCACAGTCGGGCCCCAGCGCGTCGAGAGTGCGCGTGTCGATGTCGACATCGGCGACGTAGTGGCCGTCAGTTGTCTTGTACCAGAGGCTATCCCAGCCGTCGTTGGCGATTTGGTAGCTGAAAAACCCCTTCACCGGGTCGCCCGCGCTGTGACAGACCAGCGTCAGGACCTGGCCGGCGTTGTAGACGCCGTCCTGGCCGGCATTCGATTTGGAGCCCTTCATGCGCGGGGTCGTCGGCGCTTTGACGGTGGCGGTCGTATCGGCGTGAGCCGGCGCGGCGCTGGGCAGACCTAACGCAAAAACGGCTACGGTCGCGGCCGCGATTGCTGCTTTCATTGCTCGGTCTTTCTGCCACGTCGCTATGAAATTGATCGGCACGCTACACCAGCGCCAAAGCCTTTGTCGCCGAAACGGCTATAAGAACTCGCGGGAGCAATTCCGCCGTTGCGCTACATCGGTGTCTGGGCTTAATTACCATGCGCTGAGACAGGACCCGGTTAACGAGGTAGACGATGCCGAAAACCGAGAGCTTCATTTCTCATCGCGCGGCCCAAAGGGTGTTAGTGGTTCTGGCGATCGCGGGCGGCTCGGCGATCGCGCTGTTGGCTCTGCCGCACACCTGCGTGCCCCACATCGCGCGCTATATCTACGGCGACCGAAAAGGCGTGCCGGGCGTCGCCGATCGGATTCCCGCCTACGTCAGCGCGGACCTCTTCGTCATCCTCGGTTACGTATTGGTGCTCGGCGGTTTCGCGTGCTACTTCCGGACCCGGGCCGCCTCCGTGACCGGCCGGTTGGTGGCGGGGTACGTCGTTGCGGCCGTGGTGCTTACGGCCCTCGCCGACCTCGCCGAGGATGGGCTGCTTTACCTCACGGTGCATAACCAGAAGTCCACGATCTTGATCAATGCGACGTCCGCGGCGGCGACCGTCAAATGGTGCGCCCTGCTGATAGCGCTCCTGGGCATACCCACGACGGTGGGGATCCTTTTCCGCCAGGCGGCCGCATGGTGCAGGTACGGGCGGCTCACGTCGGCCGAGGACGCCGCCACCGCGTGGTGGGATCGCGTGTTGATTCCGAAGGAGCAAACGGGCGTGCGGTCGCCGGGCACGACCACACCGCTTGTCACCGAGGACGAGTGGAGCTGGGTCGAGGCGTACAGCGTGCCGGGCGCCAACGACGTGCTCGACCGCCGGAAAGAGGAACGGGTACAAGCCATTTGCCTTTCCGGCGGCGGGGTGCGGTCGGCCTGCGTGGCGATGGGGGCGCTGCAGGTGTTTTCCACCGAGGACAAACTCAAGACGCGCGACGATCCGCAGCGATTCGGCAAGGGCGTCGAGCCGAAACTGGTCGACACCGTGGACTACATCATTTCGGTGTCCGGGGGCGGATACACCGCGGGCGCCCGACTGCTCGCCCTGCAGAGCGACCCCGAAAGCCCCTTGATTTCCGAGCGATTCGAGGACGGGTCGGTCGAGTTCGACCATTTCCGCAGGGGCTCCAGTTATATCGCGGACTCCCCGGCCGACTTGATCAGGGCGCTGGCCGAGGTGCTCAAGAACCTGCTGGCATCCCTAACCATCCTCTTCACCCTTCCCATCCTGATGGGATGGGTATTCGGCTATCTGCTGGCCCGCCCGCAATTCTCATTCGCGGCCATCGTTCCCGTGCCGAATCCGCTTGTCAACGAGGGACTCAAGCGCCTGCCCCGGGGTTATTCCCTCTGCCTGATCAGCCATCCCGCGTCGTGGTATGCAGTCGGGTTCTTCGCGGCCTCGGCAGTAATTTTCACCACCGTGGCGATCGTCATCGAATTGCTCAGCTGGCAAGAGGGGGGCGAGACCTGGAAGATGCGGATGCAGAGGCTCGCGGTTGGCAGCGCGGTGTTCGGGTTGGTGGTGCTGGCGGTCGCCGTCGGTTTGCCCGTTCTGATGCGGCTGTGCTCGACGTTGAGTCTGCACGCCTCCGACAATCCGGGCGCCGCGGCGGCGACCTTCTCCGGCGTGGTGGGCCTGAACTATCTGGCCGCGGTGGTCGCGATGGCGTGGAAGAAACGCACCGCCCTCTCCGAAGAGGCGGCGAAGCTTTCGACTTGGAAACGGTTGCTGCCGCCCGGCATTGTCCCGACGATCCTGGTGACCGTCACACTCGCCGTCCTACTGATCGCGTGGCTGACCACCCTCGGCGTCTTCGCCGCGGCCGTCTTCCGCACTGTCACCGCGGACGGGGTGGAGGGGGGCTCTCGATACGTGCCCAACGTGTGGTTCGTCGGGGCATTGGTCGTCACCATTTTGTGGATCGGCGTGGTGGACGTCACCTCGGTGAGCTTGCATCCCTTCTACCGGCGCCGCCTCGCCCGCACCTTCGCCGTGCGTCGCGTCCGCGCACCGGGCGGTGGTTGGCGGGCGAAACGCTACGAGGAGATCGAGTGGACGTGGTTGCCCGACTATGGCCAGGTGCCGGGCGACCGAGGGCCCCGATTCATTTTCGCCGCCGCGGCCACCATCACCGGCGACGGAAAGCCGGCGCCGGGACTGAATGCGGTTTCCTACGTGCTCAGCGGTGACCACATCGGCGGCCCCGAGCTGGGATGGTTGCACACCCCCACCCTCTTCGCTATCGCGCCACCACGCATCAAACGCGATCTGACGGTGGTGGCCGCGGTCGCGGTGAGCGGCGCGGCCTTCGCCTCGGCGATGGGCCGCCAACAAAAGGGATTCGAAAAGCTGCTGGCCGTTTCGGGCGCCCGACTGGGGACCTGGTTGCCCAATCCCAACTTCGTCGCCAGCCTCAAAAACGCCGAGGACGGGACCGGCGGCGACGAGAAGGAGAACCGGAGGCCGTGGCCGAAGTGGCTACCCACCATCCGCGGCGCCGGCTACTTCTACCGAGAACTGTTCGGGTTCAACTACAACGACGCGCGCTTGGTGCAGATCAGTGACGGCGGCCACTACGAAAACCTGGGACTTGTCGAGGCACTGCGTCGTCGCAGCCGACTGATCTTCTGCTTCGACGGCGGCGGCGACACTCCCCCGTTGCTCAGTGGGCTGGCCGACGCGATCCGCTTGGCCAAATACGAGCTGGGCGTGACGATCACGTTCGACTCGGCCGATTACCCGTTGACTTACCTCGCCCCGGGCTCGGGCACGCTTCCAGAAGACAAGGCGTTGGAAAGCTTGAAAGACCGCGTCACCAAGAAGACGGTCGCGGTGGCCACCATCACCTACCCGGCCGCCTCGGGTCTTGCGAAGGACGACCGCAAGGGCGTGCTGATCTACGCGAAAGCCGTTCTCAGCGAAACGTGTCCACAGTGGCTCTTGACCTATGCCGCGTCGAACGTCGTCTTCCCCCACGACCCGACATCAGACCAATGGTTCAACGAAGGGCAGTTCGCCGCATACACCGCGCTCGGCCGGATCATGGGAGCGGAGGCCTACAAGGCTGCGGACTACGTCTTGAAGTGAGCGGGCGGCGGCTCATTCCGGCGGGGGCGGCGATATTCAGTGCGACCGCCTTGCCCGCGATGACGTGCATCAGCGGACCG